>CAZSGL010000083.1:0-9827 GCA_964606265.1 uncultured Anaerolinea sp.
CACTCAAAGGCAAATGCACGGTTTGCGGCACGGGGATGTACAAGATCCTCGGTAAATAACTGCTGTTTAAAAAATAAAACCGCCCCTCGCAAGAGGGGCGGTTTTTGGATATTGATCTATGTTACTCTATCCTTTACTCACGCATTATTTTTTCAGACAGTATCCAAGTTTGTCATTTATTTGAAGCCAATAGCATCCATCATTCGCATGCCTTGTGCAACTGTCCTTTGTGGTGTAGTCACCACAGCCCGAACTAACCGGAGGTGGAGGTGTTGGTGTGGGGGTGGGGGTGAGGATGAGCGGGACGAAGAGACGCGGCAAGTCGCCCAACTGACCTTCTGCCCTACCAAGGTCCAAGCGTATCCAACAGCGAATGGAGCGCAGAACCGTTGAGGGATCAGGATCAATCAAACCGCATTGTTCAAGCCCGGTAGCCCAGGTAACCTCATCATCAATATGGGTTAAGGATGGCGGCTCAGGATCAATGACACAGTTCGCGTTTGGATTGATGGGGGTATCGGGATCGATGAGGGCCCACTTGCCAGTGGGGTCAAGGGCTTCGAGGTAAAACACGTTGCCCAAGGGTAGTTTACGGAACGCCTTGAAATCGAACGATGGTCCTACAAAGCAGTAATCTTCTTTTTCCAGTTCAAAGAATGGCCAATCTGGTATGGCGAAGAGCGAATTGGTACGATCCCAACCAAAGTCTCTTGTGAATGTCTCCGGGGTAAAGAAGTTTACATTATGCACCGCAGTTAAATGCGGAGTGTCAGGCAGAGTCCAGATACCTGGCATAAGCGCAACTTGATTGGCGGAATCATCCGCGATTATCTCCACGCAGTAGTCGGAATTAGTCTGGTATTTGGGGAGATAGAATTGATATAAACCACTCCCATCTGTCCTATCAAAGGCGTAACTGACCACTGGCGAGGATTCTCCACATGTACCTTTATGGAGCCAGACCAGAATATTCTCGATACCTGGTTCTCCACTCTGACGCAATCCGTCTGCGGTGACAGTGCCCCAGTAATCTTTGACACATCCTTCGTGTACTGAGGCAGGATTGACCAGGTTGGTCTGGTCACATTGGTCATCCCAAACCAAGCCATTGAGGACAGAGAATTCCACGCTAGGACCGAACTGGTAACGCCAACCAAAATCGATATTCTGGAGGGAAGATCCTTCCAATAGATTAAACGTGCCCTGAGCAAGCGATCCATCTATGGCAGGTGACGTCCACTCTCCGGGTACGAGTACACTGGCGTTTTCTAGAGCATCTACGCTAATACAATACATACCTGCGGGAAGGTAATCAAAGGAGTACTCGCCGTTTGCATCTGTAAACTTGACTCCCATATTGGTGGACGGGCAAGGACCAGAGCCCAAATGCACCATAACATTTCCAATCCCCGGCTCACCAGGACTGCGGATGCCATCTCCGGTTGCACCACCGCCTGGTTTTGAGATACAACCGGTGGGCAAGGGATCGGGTAATGGGCCGATTTCAGGGATGGCACACAGGTCTTCCCATACACGACCACGATAACTAATGGTGGACTCATAACCTTCCGGTGGTGCGCAGGTGCCCATATTGGTAAGAAAACTGAAGGTGGGTGAGGCGGGACCTAAGACAGTCCCATCAGGACTCACAGCGCGTATCTTCCAATAGTAACGGGTGCAGTCTTCCAGCGGATCACCGGGTCCCCATCGGGTATCCGGGCTGCCGGTACCGCCGGCGAGGCTGGTATCGGCGAATGCGGATTCAGTGGAGAGGTCCACGCGGTAATGTGTCAAGCAGTCATCCGGGTAAACCCAGGTTAAGATCGGATTGAGGGTTGATACCATTTCGTTGTTCGCAGGGATGAGCAGTTGGGGGGCAACAAAGGCAGCGGGAGCACAGTCTTCACCGGTGAAAAAATAGCGGTAGCCGGCAAAGGGTCCTAAGACACCTTCACTAGTGCCCTGCACTCCCCATTGGTACATCTTGCCAAGCAGCAGTTCGTTGAAAGGCGTAAAGGTATTTAATTTACCATTCGTTGCGCCGCCTAAGTTATCCATAAAGAAAGGACCTGTGGACAGTTCAACGTTGTATCCTTCAGGGATACAGGTGGAAGGTGCACCTGGCGCCGGGTATGGAACAGCCGGAAAAGTCCAGGATAAAACAGGAGACAAGGAATCTACAACCGCACCATCCGCCGGGCTGGTTAGCGACGGCTGGACGAGGTAACCTGGTGGGCAAGTTACTACGGGAAACGGTGCAATTGTGGGCGTTGGCGTAGGTGTACAAGCGCAAAACATGAGCAGCGCCCCAACGATGAGGACGATCTTCAAGAGTCGAGAAGACATGATTTCCCTCCAATCCACGTCTATTCAGTTGTGCTTCCATTATGCAACATTCAAAGGATCAAATCAATCCTGAAAAACGACATGCTATCTTGGTTTGCACACTCCAAGATTTGCAGCTAAACTAGGTATCTTCTGCCAATTGCAAACATCTGAATGTTCACTACATTGAGCGTCTGTTTTATAACTGCTGCAATCAATTGGTGCAGGTGTTGGAGTGGGGGTCTTGTAATCGGGGGTTTTCATGACCTCAACACGACCCAGGTCGCCTTCTGCGGTGCCGGTGAGGGGATTCACCCAGCAGCTCAAGCCTTCATAGAAGAAGGCTGAGGCGAAATCAGCCCGATTCAATATTTCTGATGGGGTGATGAAGAACCAGTCGCGATCACGGGTGATGCCTTTGATTTGAAACTGCATACCGGGCTGAAGTATGGCATAGACCTGCCAGAGCGCGCTCGGGCCTGCACGGCAGTTGGCCGGCTCACGCTCGATCTTGAACTTGGGATATTGTAATGGAACTTCGATGGGTGTAATCTCAAGGGGAAGGTTGGCGTAATCCCACCCGAGAGGATAGGTATCCAGACCTACAAAAGATTCAGGAAAGGATTCAAGGTCAGTCCAGGTAGGGTCATAAGGCACCTTTGACCAGAGACCAGGGAGAAGAATGCCCGCGTTGGGATCAATATCAGCGCGAACTTTAAAACAGTATTGCTGTTGAGGTGCGACCAGGAATGAAAACTTCCCTAATTCATCCGTCGAGGTTTCAGCATATAACAGTCCAACACAGTTGTCTTTGTATACTTCAACTGTAATCCCAGGGATGCCTGGTTCGCCTTCATTAAGGTAACCATTGGCACGGACTCTAACATCCTGGTTGCCACCTACCCAATCCGTACAGCCCACAGGTATGGGATCCGGGATGGCCGACCCGGGAACGACGGTACATTTATCGTGAAAGACAATTCCACCGACGAGAGCATAAGGATTGGCTCCACCGTTTTCAAACTGCCAGCCGAAGTTCACGCCCGGGCGATCTTCATCGGATGCCAAATCCACCTCCCAAGTACCCAGTACCTGATCTACCGCCTGTGGCGGATAGGTCCACCAGCCGGTGCCGAGCCAAAGGGGATTTTCAGCCGGGTCGACGCTGATGCAGTAGGTACCTTGCTGGAGACCCGGAAGGAAATAATCACCATCGACATTGGTTTTAGTGACTCCGAGAGGCACGTTGGATGCACAGGTACCCTCGGCGACATGGACAATCACCTCACCGATACCTTTCTCACCGGGAGTGATGTTGCCATCTGCGATAGCACCGTTGGTGTGTTGATTGCAACCGAACGGCAGCTCACCGGGAGTGAGGGTATCATGCGGGAGCGGGCACATATCCTGCCAGATCTTGCCGGAGATGCTGCCAGCGCCGGATTCGGCATCACAGCCTTCCGTGGCGAGGCGCACAGACCAGGTGTCAGAGAAGGTCTCAAGGTCGGTTCCAGCGGAGGCGGCAATACGCCAATAGATGCGGGTGCAATTTGGAAAATTGTAATCAATCGTGAAATTGGTCGCGGCAGATCCCGTGGTTTTCGAGAGGATCATAGTGGCAAATTCAGGATCCAAGGCGATATCAATGCGCCATGGGTAAGGGATGCAAGCTGAAGTGTTTTCCCACATAAAAGTTGGAGCAAGCCCGAAGATTGTAGCACCGTTGAAGGGCATGAGGAGGGTGGGGGCGGTCACCCCGGATTCGCAGTTTGCGCCAACATAGAATTTGCGCGAACCGCTCCAAGGTCCATTTACGTTTCCGGTTACGCCTCTGACTGACCAGCGATATTCAGCGCCTTCTTCAAGAATCGGTGTCTCCCAACTAAAGACAGTGCCGTCCACCTGACCGCCGTAAGATTCCTGGAAGAATGGACCTTTTTGGAGCGTAAGGCGGAAATTTTCAGGGCGGCAGGTGCCATCTGCACTGTAGGGATAAGGTACCGGAGCGGAAGACCATTGCAGGTTGGCAGTTTGCGTATTCACATACCCGTTATCGGGCGGTGCAACGAACATAGGTGCCTGCAGGTATTGAGGAGGACAAAAGGCATCTGGTTCTTGCGGGGATTTTTGTTTTTGGTCACAACCTGTGAGGATGACAGCCGCGATGAAGACAAGACAAATGAATACTTTAGGTTTCATCTCTTCCCTCCCGTTTAAAAAACCTAAGGTTATTATCCATTAAAAAGTTTGTCTATACAAGCACGAATTTAGGGTTGACAGGGAATGATCCGGTAAACAGAAGTACCTGGATGATCCAATACCAGCTCATACCAATCCGGGTGAGTGATGGCGTTGATCTGGAAGCTGTAGGGCTGGTGCCCGGCAAACATGTAAGCGGGGGAGAGAGCGCAAATTTCCGCATGCATCTGCCCGGAGAACCAGGCGTAATCGAAGGGCAGCAACGGCGAGGAGTAGCCGGTGAGGGGCGTGACCCACACTCCCGCGTCCGAACCGATAAGCCCATCCACTTTGTCGATGCCGGCGATGAAAACAGTTGCCCCCGGGGGCAGCGTTGTTTTCATCCAATCGAGGGCTAACACATCGGAATCGGTGACAAAATTACAGCAGGGGTCTGGTGTGTATACCTTGGGGTTGATTGAGCCGGTGAATATCCAAACGGTAAATATCAGCCAAACAATAACCTTGTGCCAGTTCTGCTTGAACAGGTTAAGCAGTCCCGAACCGCCAACGCCGATGATGAGGGAAAAAGGAAGGAAAACGGACATCACCAGAAATTGTTCATCAAGCAGGGAAGCTGCCGGCAGGTGCAGCCAGGCAGGGAGCGGAATCAAACTGCAAACCAGAAGCAAGAGGGTAAAAATCTCTATCGCTGAAGTGATGCGCGGCTGGTGGAGAAGCGCGAAGGGGAGAAGAATGAGGAGACCGACAATAGGCAGATGATGATTGCCATTGTAGATGGCGTGCAGTGATGGCGTGGTGAGGTAGAGGATGGCGCAGACGATCAATATCACGAGGCCAAAAATACGCAACCATAATGTCGAGGAGCGTTTGAGCAGCAATACGGAAACCAGTGCAGCCGCGCCAGCGCAGAGAAACAGGACGAGGATGCGGGTATGGAACCAGGTGAGTCCTACTAATAACACTATCATGATCAGGATCAATATGATATTTTTACTTTTATGCCTGAAAAGCAAGAAGAAGGCGGCAATCACAGCTGGGAGGAGAACGATCCCGGCGATGGCAGGATATTTTCCCCAGTTGGCAGCGAACGCTGGCATGCTCCAAAGCAGTGCGGCGGAAAGAGCGCTGATGCGCGCGGCATTGCTTTCACCAGCCACGCTCAAGGTGAGGGCATAGACAGATAATGGCAGTATGGCGAGCATCACCTGTCCAAGGAGAGGAAGGATGGACAAGAGGTCAGATTGGGTGAGTGCTGCCAGCCAGGCGGCGAGGACATGGAAGCCGCGATGGTAGTAACTGCCAGCGGTGACCAAATTGAGAGGGATTGAAGGATCGAGCAGGCGCGTGGAGAGCAGGTAATGCCAGGCTGAATCCGCGTAAGGTGGGGCGAGCAAACCACGTAAGAACGCCAGGCGCAGGAAAAGAAGAACGAGGAAAGCTGCCACACCACCTGCCAGCGGCAGCCATTTGACTTCATGGATCAACTCGCGACCATGGGTGACTATCCAGAAAACAAGCAATCCGAATCCGCCAAGAGCAATGATCCAGGCGCCAAGGGTCAGGGCTAACGGATAGAGGCGAGCGAGCGCGATAAAGCCAAAAAAAAGAAACGAGAGGGCGATGGTACCGAGCGGAATGGACAGCGTGATGGAGAGCAGAGAGGAGTGGGCGTGGTCGCGGGTGAAGGGACGGGCGATCCATAACCCAAAGCCGGCAGGCACCAGGAGCAAGGCAAGGATGGGAATATAAATTGATGAGAAAACTGAAAATCCTGTAAGGAGTAAGAAACCCACCCTTTTCTCCTAAGTTACGTACCCTAAAAACAATATCCCACTAAAAAGAGCTCAACCTGAATTAGTTTATGATTGACCAAATTTGTAAAACACTTGAATTAGGGTTTTATGTAACAAGATCAAAAGCAAGCTTAGCCATTTACTTATCTAAATGGTACGGTACATCAATGATGATCCTTTGGAGACCATGCCTGCGGCGTTGGAATAAGAGTGCCTTTTTTATCTCTTCAGCGGATTGATTATGCAAAATCTCCTGCAAACTAGAACCGGGGATCAATTCAGGCAGAACCAGGATAGCCTGTTGACCGTCATTGTGTTCAGCATCGGTTGTTTCGAGGTAGGTCAGCAGCGGTTCGACCAACGAGCGGAATGGTGACGGGACAACAACGAACTTAACTTCAGGGTACCAGTCATTCCAGCGCTTGCGCAATTCATCCTCGTCTGGTCCCGGGTCAACATCAACAAAGACCGCTGTTACATTTTCAGTAATCGAACGGGCAAAGTTTACCGCATCAATCATCCCGCGATGGACTCCCGAAATGGGAATCACCACGCGCGGGCTTGACCAGGGTCGCAAGGAAGGAGGCAACCCGTGCATGGACAATTCCGTTGCAACGCGCGCATAGTGTTTGCGAACCAGGACAAACAAATACACGAGTATTGGAATGACGAGCAATGATACCCAAGCACCCTGGGTAAATTTACTGATACTGATGATCACCAGTGTTACAGCCGTAACTAAAGCCCCAATTGCATTAATCGCGGCTTTCAAAAACCGACCTTTTTCTTTTAAGCGGATCCAATGAAAAACCATACCGAATTGTGAAAGTGTAAATGCTGTAAATGCACCAACAGCGAAAAGCGGAACAAGGGCGTGAGAGTCACCATTAAAAATAATTATCAATAAAGCTGTAAGGCCAGTGAGGAGAATTATCCCGTTTTGAAATACCAGGCGGTCACCTACATTGAACAATTGACGAGGCATGAATTTATCTTTTGCCATAATTGCTGCAACCCGGGGAAAACCTGCAAAGCTGGTGTTGGCGGCAACTGCAAGAACCCCCAACGTAGAAAATTGAACGATGTAGTAGAAAACCCCATTTCCTAAAATTTTATGAGCAAGGGCAGACAAAATTGTTTCAGGCGAATTGGCAGCCACAGCGAAGAACTGGGTTAACCCCATACTGCCGAGAAAGAGAATACCCATTAGTATTGCCATAATGATGAGGGTTTTCCGGG
Source organism: uncultured Anaerolinea sp. (assembly GCA_964606265.1). GTDB lineage: Bacteria > Chloroflexota > Anaerolineae > Anaerolineales > Anaerolineaceae > UBA6107. Next base: position 7,560 of record CAZSGL010000083.1, read on the forward strand.
CATTCAACCATTCCGGAGGCCGAAACGCCGGCACACCGTTGCTAATGGATTCGATTCCGGTGAGTGCAGTACACCCGGCTGAAAACGCGTGCATTATTAGTAATAGTCCAAGGGGTTCGATCATGTTCGGCGCAGTTGTTGCGAGCGGGGTTGGAGTGCCTTGTATGATAGCCAAAATGCCACCATACACTAGCATTCCGATGAAGGTAAACAGGAAAAGATAGACTGGAAGCATTAATGCAGTGCCAGATTCTCGTAATCCGCGCATATTCAAAAGCGTGATGACGACCAATAAACCTAAAGCAACCCAAACTTTGTAGGGCCAAAGAAACGGAAAGGCTGAAGAAATCGCTGCCACACCTGCGGTTAAGCTGACCGCTGCGGTTAAGATGTAATCAATTAAAAGAGCACCACCTGCCACCAGGCCAGGGTATGTCCCCAAGTTTTCACGAGCAACAACATAGGATCCACCACCACTTGGATAAGCTCGAATCGTTTGAGCATAAGAAAGGGAGACGATCCCCAGTAGGATTGTGATTCCCAGCGCGATGGGGAATTGAAAAGATAACCCGGCAGATCCTGCAATTGCCAAACCGAGAAAGATTTCCTGATTGGCGTACGCTACAGAGGATAGAGCATCGGGTGAAAATGCAGCCAGCGCTCTCACCTTATTCAAGCGTTTCTCTTTTAACATTTCACTGGGGAGGGGAGAACCAATCACGAGATATTTAAGTTTGTTTAACATAGGTTATTATCCAGACCTATCCTTATGGTTCTGCCGTTTTGAGTAAATGCTCATAAGTATTCTTGTTTAAAACAATTAATAGCCATTATACAATTTTTCACAGTTCTTATCTCAATCGTTATTGGTCCAAACACCCTGGAAGAAAATAACGGACAAGTGGAACCCAACATAGGAGCTCCTATTTTAATGGTCCTAAAGCGGCGAGTACGTTGTATCAATTTCAATCAAAGTTGCTATAATATTAATAATTCCTTTTCAGAACCGAATTTCGAATAACCGAGGTAAAAAAATGTGGCTGGTGGCTTTGGCGTTAATTTTATTTGGCGCAGCGATCTTCTATGAGATTCGCAATGGTCGTAAAACTGCATTGAAGATCACCATTGGATTATTGACCGTCTTTGTTATTGGTGTGGTGGTATTAGTGGTATCAGGCATTGGTCAATATTGATCAAAACCCAAAAAGGGATGTCGAAGGATAAAGGCTATTAAGGTATTTGCAAGTGACGAATGAGAGGCGGGAAACGTGAAAAAGGTGATCATTGCTGCACTTATGATAGTTTTATTAACTGCCTGCGCGCCAAATACCGCGTCACAAGGGCAATCTACTGCTCCCGGAGCGAGCGGACCAACACCGACCCCGCCGCCTTTTGCGGAGATATTAACCAATAACGGATTTCACCAGACGCGCAACTATTGCACGGTGGCGTGTACGTCTTATGAACTTTATGACCCGCAGACGATTGCCAAGGTAAATGATGACGGAACTTTTTCCATCCAGGCTGTGGCTGGTCCCGGAGGGGTGCTCGACATGCAGGTCTTCAACCTTGTGCTGACCCAGGCTTATGGGCAGGAATTCACGGATTGGGCGACGGAACACCTCAGTGCATCCCTGCGCAAGGAACAAACCGACAGCCTGGGTAGCTATGACATCACAATGACAGGAAAAGCGAACGAACGAGTGACCATCACTATCAATCCAAAGTAATCTGTAATTTTCCATTTTTTAAATGAATACCAGCCTTGTGGGCTGGATTGAAAACATGCGTATTCTTGAGAAGGGTTTCTGTTGTGAGAAATGCTATAGTGATCCAAAGGCAACAAGCCGCTTTAGTGACCTCCGAATCTTCCAATTCCTGAACCAATTGATGAACCGAGATCACCCAATGGGGGGAATACCAGGGAAAAATCAAAACCGGATTGTTTCAAAATCGGATAATTTCTCCAAACAAAAATTACCAATATTACTAGAACCACAACCAGAAATATTGACCAAAAATCGATAGAATTGCCTTTGTCTTCTCGCATATCGACTATTCCAACGTGGACTGGTTTTAACAGTCATCAACATTATTGCACAAAACAATCCTTTTCAGCATCATCGAAATGAGATGATCCCAGACTAACCGCGCTTTCTCTTTATTCAGTGTGAGGGAAAATGAATTACTTTTACCAGAAAATTATGAAGCATTGTGGGGCGAGAGGGGGTCGAACCCTCACAGTGTCACCACCGACGGATTTTAAGT
>CAZSGL010000084.1:0-9783 GCA_964606265.1 uncultured Anaerolinea sp.
GCAGCCACAGGATCAGGTCGGCATCCTTCAAACTTTCAACCGCCTCCTGGTTCATATAATCGCCTAGTTTGTGCTGCGGCACATGCAATCCAGGTGTGTCCACAAATACGATCTGCACATCCGCTTGAGAAAGGATCCCTAATTGGCGTCTGCGTGTAGTTTGCGGTTTTGCAGATACAGCTGCGATCTTCTGCGCGAGTAGCACATTGATCAATGAGGACTTGCCAACGTTGGGGCGACCAATAACTGCCACATAGCCTGAATGGTGTTGCGAAAGTGTTTCACTCATGCGTACTTCCTGACTGCACTGTACGGGTCATCCCCGCCATCAGTTGCGAAAAACGTTTTGAATTAACGATATAGATTCCGGCGAGCACAAGCAAACCGCCAACATATAAATGCCAGCTCATTTGCTCTTTGAGGATGAGGACCCCCAATAGCACGCCGACAAGGGGAAACACATACGTCACCATGCTGGTTCGGCTTGGACCGACCTCGTAGATCATGTTGAACCATATCAAAGCCGCCACGAAAGACCCGATCAGCCCCAGCCATGCCAGCGCGATCCACGTGGTCGAAACCGCTGGTAGCATGAACGGAGGTTCAGCAATCAACATGGCAGGCGTGATGAAGAGTAGCCCGGCTGCCATCTGCCCCAGTGAATGATCTTCCGGGGTTACATAATGCTCCACGCGACGGGCAAAGACTGAACTCGCGCCGTAACAAGCAGCAGCCACAAGCATGGCGATGATGCCGAGGGTCTGCCCCTGGGTGTTATCCACCATGCGGTTTGACATGAGGACGAGAACACCTGTAAAGCCCACCACCAGACCGATAACACGCACCGCGGTCAGTCGGTCATCCTTGAAAAAGAGAGAGGCGATCAGCATGGTAAACAGCGGTACCGTGGAGTTAAGGATCGAAGCCAGTCCGGAAGAGATGTTGGTTTCCGCCCAGGAGATGAGCACGAACGGGAAAGCTACATTAAAGAATCCGATAAAGAGGTAAATCCACCAGGCACGCAGGTTCAATTTTCTACGCAGGACGAAGAAATAAACAACGAGACCAAATGTGGCAAATAACACGCGGAAGAAAACTAGTGTAAATGGACCAACTTCTCTCAAGGCGATCTTGATCCAAACGAAGGATGAGCCCCATATAAGTCCCAGGAAGAAAAACTTAACCCAATTTTTGGCCGACAATTCTGTGACCTTCCTTTTCTAAAAGCCATTGTTTGGTAGCGATACCCTTGCTGCCGAGATAACCGGTTAGGTGTCCATTGGCTGCGACGACACGGTGGCATGGGATGAGAAAGGGCATCGGATTTCTCGCCAACGCTGCGCCAACCGCCCGGGCAGCCCCGGGTTTGTGAAGCAGGGTAGCTATTTGTCCATAGGTGCGCACTTCACCAAACGGGATAGTGAGAGTCAGTTGTAACACATCCTTCTGAAAATTGTAAACTGATTCCCAATCAAGTTTAAGATCAAAAGCCCTTCGGTCGCTCTCGAGGAATTGAAGGATTTGCCGGCGCACTTCGAGTAGAAATGATGATATCGGTCCGCTGAACTCTAGCGCATTTGGTTGTTCATCCAGGCATACCCGGGATATACCATCTGAAGAGCCATAAATCGAGATAATTCCTAATGGACTTGTAAAATGAGTGAAGGAAACTGAGGATGCCATTGATTTTATAAGGTGTTTGGGGTTGAAATTTTTAGCTCAAATATCAATTAAATTCCGTAGGGTAATCGTAGGGGAAGAGTCAAGTAAGAAAGCAGTTGAATTGGTATTATATCTACAGGGCGACTTCTTTTCTTCTCCTCCTTAGTAAAGAGAGCCGGGGTCGGCGTCCCCGGCTCTCGATGATTATACCCTAATCATAATATCAGCACTTATCCACCCCATGTAAGATCCCCGCACCTACCGGTCCGCGGGGATCTTGCGCGTATTATTACCAAATATGATAAACTCACCATAATGTAAGGAAATCATATTTTAAGGAGCGGATGATGACAAGAAGAGGGACATACCCGGTAGAAATCGCAGGTGTGCATCGAGAACTGACATTATTTGAGATAAAACCTGGATTGCGTATTGCCATCCTCAACATTTTGGGGGATACCGAGTTGGTGCAGGCGTGCAGTGCCGCCCTGGCAAAGAAACTTTCAACAGTAACCTACGACGTTTTAGTTACCGCTGAGTCTAAATCCATCCCTTTGGCATATGCACTCTCGATCGATACCAAAAAACCGTATGTAATCCTGCGTAAGAGTTACAAGCCTTACATGGGAGATGTGCTAAGTGCGGAAACTCTCTCCATAACCACAGGTGAACAGCAAATGCTATACATGGATGAAAAGGACATTGATCTTGTGCGTGGCAAGCGTGTAGCAATCGTCGATGATGTAATCAGTACCGGCTCCACATTGCAAGCGATGCGCCTGCTAATGCAGAAAGCGAATGCCACCATTGCCGCTGAGGCTGCCATCTTTACTGAGGGTGAACGCGCCAAGTGGGCGGATATCATTTCACTGGGGCATTTACCAGTTTTCACGGATTAAATAGATAAAGGGAACCCGGTCGAAATCTGACCGGGTTTCTGAGTCTAATTAGAAATTATCCAGCATACCGGATTTAAAACTGAGTCTTTCCACCACCCGGAATAGCGTGTAGCCTAAAACGATATAGATTAACCCTACCAACACCTCACCACCCAAAAGACTCGACAATTCAGAGAACTGGGCGCCAGACAATGCCAGGCGCGCTGCCTGGATACCGCGTGTCATTGGCAAAGCCAGAGAAATCGATTTAAGTGCGGGTGGCAACAGTTCGATGGGAAAGTTCACGCCGATCAGCACATAAAATGCGAGCGATAGGGTGGAAGTGATCATCCATCCGTCACGGCTGAGCAAGGTCACAACTCCCATGATGAAACCTAATCCAGTTGCCGTAATACTAATGAGCATCACGCACATTCCCAGCAATCCGAAGTTCGTTTGTGAGAGATCAAGCTGAAATACAAGTAAGGCGATGGGGAGGGCAATTAATACTGCGACTGCACCATCCACAATATGGAAAAACGCGCGCCCCAGGAACACAGCTCCCCTTGGCGCTGGGCTTCCCAATAGGTAAGAAAGTGCGCCAAACTGCTTCTCTCCGCCAACAGTCATGGAAATACCCATCACCCCGTTAAGCGATGGCAGAAGTAATATGTTCCCGATAACAATATAAACTGGATTATTGAGTCCGACGTACTTACCAAGAAATATAAACAGGAGCATAGAGAAGAACGGAAATCCCAGTTTGCTGGCGAGATAATTGAATGGAGTACTCCACGCAAACAGCGCTCGGTAAGAGAACCAAGCCTGGATGAAATAGAGTCGCACCCAGCGAACCAGCCCATTGGTCATATTGAACTCAATTCCCCGGTGATGCGTATGTGATCATGGACTTTTTGATCAAGCCAAAGCGAAATGAGCCAGAAAATTGACGCAGTCAGTACTGCCATGCCGATCTGGAACCAATACAAGCCAAGATCCGGTTGATTAAGAAGCATGCCGTCCAGAGCTTGTAATGCCCAACGCACAGGAATGACCACGGAAACACCCTGAAGCCACTCAGGCAATACACGGATGGGATACATGAATCCACAAAGAAATGCCACTGGCAGCTCAAGATAATCCACCAGAGAACCTGAAAGACGGGACCAGGCTAGAAAATTCGCCAGGAATACTCCCAGGCACCATAAGCTATATAGCATTACGAGCATAGCGACCAGGATGAGTGCGATGTTCAAGTCTGCAAAGGAAAAACCGAAAATCACTACAGCAGCCGTAACCGCTGCAATCAAACTGATCAATCCTGCAGATATGTTTGTAAAAGTACGCACTCCTTCCACACGACGTAATGAGGTCGGACTGGCAACGATCAATTCCAAAATGCCATCCCGGCGATCGCTGCGAATATCATACGTGGAAGTAAAAACCATTCCGCTCCACATGCCCAAAATTCCGCCACCAATGACCGTGTAAACCAGGTCTGGCGCGGCATTTCCGCCTGCTCGGGAAAGGATCATGCCCACCGCGCTGAAGATCGCCGGCTGAATGAAGAATAGGAGTAGGCTGTACAGGTTAAATGTGCGGATTTGCAGCTGCACACTTATCTGTCGTTTTGCAAATCTCACGAACTTACTCATTACGACTGGTGTCCTGGATGATCGCAATGTAAACGTCTTCCATGGTTTGGTTGCGTACCTGCAACCCCTGGATCGATTGTGACTGCAGGCTTGGTCCAAGAACCTGCAAGACAGACTCAGGTTCAGCAGTATAAATATTGAATCGGTTTTCAAGTAGGCTTTCTGTAGTCTCTACCCGGATTTTCTCGCCGAGCGATGTCAACAGGTTGCGGATTACTCCGGTGTTTTCAGATGTGACCGTGATCTCGATTATGCTCTCAGGACTGATACCCCGGCGCAGGTTCGAAGGAGTATCCATGGCGACGATCTTTCCTTTGTTCACAATGGCGATGCGGTCGCACAATTCCTCAGCCTCGGCCATGTAATGGGTGGTCAGCAAGATGGTCTTACCCGCTTGGCGGAGGTTTTTAACGGTCTGGCGCAATTCACGCGCTCCAACTGGATCTATCCCCACTGTGGGTTCATCCAGAAATATAACTTCAGGGTCATGTAAAAGAGCCCTTGCCAGGTGCAACCGTTGTTGCATTCCAGTAGAAAAGGTTTCCACTCGGTCATCTGCACGCTCAGTAAGCCCCACCAGAGCGAGCATTTCAGCGACGCGTTTTTTGGATAATCCGGGGTCAAGCGCATAAAGCTCAGAAAAGTAGCGCAGGTTATCACGGGCTGTTAATCTGCCGTATAACCCCCTGGCTCCTCCGAAAGTAAATCCGATTCGTTTGCGGATTTCTTGCGTATCTTTGCGCAGGTCAAATCCTAAAATACTGGCACTTCCTGCAGTCGGCAACAGAATTGTGGTGAGCATTTTAACGGTGGTGGTTTTGCCCGCACCGTTTGGTCCTAACAAACCAAACAGCTCACCCTTCGCAATACTGAAGGAAATGTCCTCAACAGCCAGGACTGATTTCTTCTTTTGCCGCCAAAAACCTCGGCGGGTTTCAAATATTTTCTTAAGCGATTGAACATCAATTGCGTTAGAAATCATGGCATTATCCATCGTCTTTCACATGAGCATAGATGAATGATTGTTCAATGAATATAAAATTGTATCGTTGCCTACCATTAATTGGAGGAAGAGTGTATTAATCGTTGCTTTTGTTTCCGCCTTAAGTGTTTGATCGCCAGTTCTCTCTTCATCGCAGTGGAGCGGTCAAGCGCCTCTTCTACATAAACCAATTTTACTGGTCGGTGTGTCTTTGTGTATTTTGCACCTGAACCGTGATTATGCTGCCGCTCCCTACGGTTTGGATCGGTAGTCCAACCGGTATAATAGGTGCCATCCACACATTCGACAATGTAGCAGAAAAACGCCATTTTATTGGGGCTTCTTTTTACGCTCGCGCAGACCGAATAATCCACCGATGCGCTCTTTGGTGGAAGGTGGTTTATCACCGATATATTTTTCCCAATCCCCAGCTCTACGTTGTTCTATCCACCTGGTGCGTTGATCCTGAGCGTTCTTCATATACTTATTCAGCTCAAGTTCATTTTTATCCGCGATCATATCCCGTAAATCTTTAAGAGCATCCGTGATCTGGTCGATTACCTGAAGAGATCCAACCTGATTGAGAATGAATTGGGTGCCTTTTCCTTCTTCATCACTATCCGAATCAATTGCGAAGGTTGCCCTGGCATAGGACTTTGAAGCGCTGCGTCTGCCATCGTTCCAACCAGCCTGGTCTATGGTGGTGCGGATCAAGGCTGCTGCCATTAACTGTGGAAGCAATTCGACCCTGGCGCTGATCCCGTCAGCTTCCGTGGGATCGGAAATATAAACACTGGCGTTGACAAGTGAAGCCAGATCCTCGACCAATTTTAACGCATCAGGGTGTGTGGTGGTTTCTGCAGCCACAAGGAATTCTGCTTTCTCGAACAGATCTGCATGCGGGGTCTGGGCATCAATTGCAGATTCCTCAATGTAAACAGGGTTAATAACCGGATAGATCGATATAAAATGTCGGTCCTCCCTAAGGTGTTTCTTAGCCAGGTTGAGGACGCCAGCGTGTACTGGGGAGGTCTCAATCACTACCACTCCAGGGCGTAGGTCATCTGCAATGTACTTCAGAGTCTCTTCAACCTGGCTTGCAGGCAGCGCTAGGAGCACGATATCTGCGTCGCGAACCGACTCAGGGAGGTTAAAATAGATCTTATCCACCGCGCCGGTTTTTTCCATGTTTTTAGCGCGCGTAGGTTCCGGGTCGTGACCACAACGGAGTATCTTCTCTTTGTGTTTTGCCAATGCTAACCCGAATGAGGCGCCAACCTGACCAAGTCCAATGATGGTGATTTGAATCATCATTATTACCCTCCTAGTAGCAGCTTTTGAAATCCGATAAGTGCGGGAGTCATAAACCAACCAATAACGTCAATACCAAACCTGGGTAGCACAAACAACAAAACCAACAATATTATAGGCCCATAAGGTTGAAGTCTGGAATATCCTTCTCTCAAAGGGTCAGGAAGAAGGAACTCCAGGACCTTCGCGCCGTCCAGTGGAGCAATTGGAATGATGTTGAAAAGCACCAGGATCAGATTTATAAAGGCAAAAGTAAGCAGGAAATCAGATGGGGAGGGTAGGAAACTAAAGGTTGATTGAACGGGAAGAAGACCGGTACGCAGGGTCAATCCAGCCACAATAGCCATGAACAAATTACTGGCAGGGCCAGCCAGTGAAACCCACATCATGGCTGAAGGGGAATGCTGCTTTAAACGCCACGGGTTAACCGGAACCGGTTTTGCCCAGCCAAAGCCCGCCACCAGCAGCATGAGGCTGCCGATTATATCCAAATGCTTTAGTGGATTAAGGGTAAGTCTTCCATTTGCCCGCGGAGTATCATCGCCAAAACGGTCAGCCACAAATGCGTGAGAAAACTCGTGCACCGTCAACGCAATTATGAGGGTGAAGATGCGGGAGATCAACAGCGCAGGGGAAAGGTTTAACATTTATCTCTAGATTCCAATTCAATGGATCTCAAACACCATTTGCGGATTATAACATGGGTTATAATGCGCTCATGTTCCCAGATTTTCATATCGGAGATATAGTGAAGATGCGCAAAGTCCACCCCTGCGGGGGGTACGAGTGGAAAATTTTTCGCCTGGGTGCCGACATCGGATTGGAATGCCAGACCTGTCAACGCAGGGTACTGCTTTCTCGCCGTGAACTTGCTCATAAGCTTAAGACAATCATTACCCCAAACCTTCCCAACGAAAGAAAAGAATAGTAGTCTCTACTATATAATTACTTCATATGCCGATCATACTCGCCAATAGTCTCGATTTTATCAGCCGTAGTCCCCAGCAAACACAGCGGTTGGGTTTTCGTTTAGGTGCGCTGCTTAAACCAGGTGATGTGCTTGGTTTGAGCGGTGATCTGGGTTCTGGAAAAACCACTCTTGTCCAGGGAATTGCCCAAGGATGGGGCACGTTTGATGCGGTTTCAAGCCCAACCTTTGTCCTCGTCAATAGTTACCGCAGACCTGACAACCAACTTCTGCATCATCTGGATGCCTACCGCATCGATTCAGCCATAGAGGCCGAAGATCTCGACCTGGAGGATTTGGTTGACTCTGGTCCACTTCTGGTGGAATGGGTGGAACGGATCAATGCGGCACTTCCGCCAGATCGTCTGGTTATCCAGATGACCTGGATGGCGGATGAACAACGTAATTTGGTTTTCACCCCGGTGGGGAAACATTACGAACAATTGATGACCGCTTTCAAGCGGCAGGCGTTTGGAGGTTAATGTGCTCCTTGCAGTAGATACCTCAACTCAAACGGTTGGTATTGCCCTCTATGAGCATCCACAGGTCACGGCAGAATTGTTATGGAAAAGCAGAAATCACCACACCGTTGAACTAGCGGCTGCGGTGAAAGATTTGATGAACAAATGTGGCGTTGATCCTTCAGATTTATCGCTCCTCGTGTGTGCTCTTGGACCGGGCACATTCACAGGTTTGCGTATTGGTTTGGCTTTTGTCAAAGGGTTAGCACTGTCGCTGCGGATTCCCATCATCGGTGTTCCAACATTTGATTTTCTGGCGGCTTCTCAACCTCTCACTCCCTATCCGATGGCATGCGTGCTGCCGGCGGGTAGATCCAGGCTGGCTGTCAGTTGGTACACCAGCGACGGGACGGCATGGCGCATCGACCGGGGTCCAATGGTGTTGACCCCCGAAGCCCTTTCTGACCAGATCGATGGCCCTACAGTAATATGCGGAGAAATTACCCCTGATGATCGCCAAGTCCTAAGCCGCAAGTGGAAGAATGCCATGGTAACCTCACCCGCTGCTTCAGTTCGCCACCCGGCTATGCTGGCTGAACTTGCTTGGCAGCGCTGGGAAGCAGGGCAGCGTGATGACCCAGTGGCATTATCCCCGATCTACTTGCACGTTGCGGGGTCAATCCCCGACTAATGTCTTCTGCCAAGTCTGATAACCTTTGCATTCGTAAGATGGAAGCGCGCGACATTCCAATGGTCATCGCTCTGGACCGACAGTCTTTCTCGCTGCCCTGGCCTGAAAGTGCATTCCATTACGAAGTGGAAAAGAATACGGCTTCTCGCTGTTGGGTGGCGGAATTTAGTGAAGAAACGAATGACCCTATTTTGGTGGGAATGATCGTGGTTTGGTTGATCCTGGACGAAGTGCATATAGCTACAATTGCAGTCAATCCAACCTTTCGTCATCTCCACATCGGGCAGCGCCTGCTAATTCACACCCTTATAGATATGGTTGATCTGGGGGCAAAAAAAGCTTTTCTGGAGGTTCGCAAAAGCAACCAAGCCGCAAGGGAGCTTTATCGTAAATTTGGATTTGTCGAAGTGGGTGTGCGCCGTTGGTATTACCAGGATAATAGAGAAGACGCCATCTTAATGAACCTTGAAGAGTTGGACAAAGACCGTTTGATTTCACTCCAGTAAGGTAAAATAAAGGCACTTCGCTGAAACCAGCTGTGGAGAATTATGTCCAACGCAATTGAGATACTAAAAGAAATTTCCATCCAGGTGGCGGTTTGCGAGCAATGCAAACTCTTCCATTCCCGTAAACATTCTGTCCCCGGAGAGGGACCACATGATGCGGAGATTCTTTTCATAGGTGAAGGTCCCGGTTTCTATGAAAACGAGCAGGGACGCCCGTTTGTGGGTCAAGCTGGCAAGTTCCTGGATGAACTGCTGGTTACCGCAGGGTACAACCGTACTTCAGTTTTCATTACGAACGTGGTTAAATGCCGCCCGCCGGAAAATCGTGATCCTGAATTGGATGAGTTGACAGCTTGCAGTGTTTACCTCGATAAACAAATAGAAACGATCAATCCACACGTTATTGTCACTCTCGGGCGTATTTCAATGGCAAAATTCCTGCCGACTGCGCGCATCAGTTTAGTTCATGGTCAGCCTTCCTGGGTTGGTGGACGTTTGGTTGTGCCAATGTACCACCCTGCCGCAGCTCTTCATCAACCCTCTTTAAAAAGCACGATACTTACAGATTTTTCGAATTTACCAAAGGCTATTGAACAAGCCAAGCGGATTAGGCCGCGTATTGAAGCAAGTGAGAAAAATGGAAAAACAGAGGACCAATCGCAATCCAAAA
>CAZSGL010000085.1:0-9534 GCA_964606265.1 uncultured Anaerolinea sp.
AAGAAAAAGGCAAATGGTGCCGCCAGGAATTGGACCATTAAAAGAGTACCGATCAGAGTTGTCCGACCAAAACCCAATTCGGTGCCATAAATGGTTGCCATGGTAATGATGGTGCCAATCCCATTAGCGTATACCCAGAATGCCAATAATCCCATCGCAAGATCGCGATACTTTTTTATCTCGGCGAAGGTCCTGGCAAGTCGTTGAAAACTGACCTTGATCGGATTCAGTCCTTCTTCGCCAGGCTCTATGCGGCGGACAGGTTCCTTCACGCGAGTAAGAATGGGAATGGTAAAAATTGCCCACCAAATTGCAACAGTAACAAATGAGAGGCGGGTCATTAAACCCACCCCTAGAGACGGAACAATTTCAGGCAGGAACATGATCATCACAAGGTTGACTGCCAAAAGAAGACCGCCACCTATATAACCCATCATGTAACCACGCGAGGAGACCTGGTCTATTTCATCTGCCCTGGCTACATGTGGAAGCAAGGCATCGTAGTAAACGAGGCTGCCGGCAAAACCGATATTGGCGAAGATAAAAATAATCGAAGCCAGCATCCAATCTCCGGGTTTGTTGGGAAAGAACAACAAGGCAGTGGAGATGACCCCAATAACCATGAATATGGTGAGGAATTTCTTCTTTGCACCGCGAAAATCAGCCACTGCGCCGAGGATAGGGCTAATGACCGCTGCGATCAAAGCGGCAATCGCGGTGGTAAATCCCCAACGCGAGGTCATCAAGGCGGGCGCATCAGTGGCCGCTCCCAGGGAGGCATAATAGATTGGTAATACTGCTGCCATGATCGTTGTGGCAAAGGCGGAATTAGCCCAGTCGTACATCGTCCAAGCGCGGATCTCACGTTTGTGCTGTAAATCTTCCAATCTCTGGATTTGTACGTCAGTTTCCATGATGGATTCCTTTCAACAAGGGATAAATACGTGCTTATTATACAAGTGCTGAAAGGAAAACCGTGGTTAACGTTTTGTTACGGCTGTAAACCGATCTCGCGCAAGGTCTTGTGAAGTACCTCGGCTGACCGTTGAATGCCCTCCTGCTCGATACTATTCAACTTCAGGTGCATAGCCTGCTTGATTCCGTTGTGTCCGATAATACACGGCAGGCTGAGATAGACATCCTCGATTCCATAGTAACCGGTAACCAAGTTGGAAACACTCAAAACGCTGTCCTGCCCACGCAAGATTGCCTCCACAATGCGCAGCAGACCGTTGCCAATGGCATAATACGTAGCTCCCTTGCGCTTGATGATCTCATAAGCCGCGTCGCGTGTATTGGTAAAGATTTTTTCAAAAATCCTAGGTTCATACTCCTTGCAATTCTCACGGCAGTAATCCTGCAAGTTCATGCCTGCGATATTCGCTAGCGACCAAACTGGCACCTCGCTGTCACCATGTTCCCCAATGATATAGGCGTGAACGCTGCGTGAATCCACACCAGCGTGCTGGCTTAACATGGAGCGGAAACGCGCTGTGTCGAGGATAGTGCCTGAACCGATGACGCGTTGCGCTAGCAGCCCGGAGATCTTCCATGTGGCATAAGAGAGAGCATCCACCGGGTTGGAAGCGACCAGGATGATTCCACCCGGGTTTGCTTTAACAACTTCGGGGATTATGGTTTGCAGAATATCATAATTGCGATGAATCAGGTTCAGGCGGCTTTCATCTGGCTTTTGCGACGTTCCAGCAGTTACCACAGTGACGGCTGCACCAGTCAGATCTCCATATTCTCCCGCCCAGATACGCGTTGAGGTTGCCAGAGGTACCGCGTGGCTGAGATCCATGGCTTCGCCTTCAGCCCTGGTGTGATTGCGGTCGATGAGGACAATTTCACCTGCCAAACCACTTTGGAGCAGGGCATAAGCGAAAGTTGCGCCCACATTACCGGTTCCAACGACCCCGATGCGGACTGGTTGATAGGTGTCGGTTAATAATTCCTGTGGCATGAAGTTCTCCAATTAAGATAATATTTATCATAATTATAACTTAAATTATAACCCTTCAAGTCTTGGATGTTTTTATCTCAAAATTTGTAATGGGGCATATTCCTAAAAAAGGGAGGAGTATAATTACAGGTTGCGTGGTACAATATTGGTATAGAAAATATATTCTAAATGGATGACAAATGACCCAAAACTCAATTCGTGTGGTCGGCGCACGCGCCCATAATTTAAAAAATATCACTGTAGAAATTCCCCGGGACAAACTGGTTGTCATCACGGGTCTGTCTGGTTCCGGTAAATCCTCCCTGGCATTTGATACGATTTTTGCGGAAGGGCAGCGTCGATATGTGGAATCACTATCAGCCTATGCGCGCCAGTTCCTGGGTCAAATGGAAAAACCAGATGTGGATTATATTGACGGGCTATCCCCGGCAGTATCGATCGATCAAAAAGCCACCTCTCACAATCCCCGCTCAACTGTTGGCACGGTAACTGAGATATACGATTACCTGCGGCTGCTTTTTGCCCGCATTGGTATTCCACACTGCCCGGTTTGCGGCAAGGTTGTGGTGAAACAATCAGCCCAGGAAATCGTTGACCGGGTTTTTGACTTGCCCGAGGGAAGCAAGCTTCTCGTGCTCGCACCCATCGTCCGTGCCCGCAAGGGAACGTATCAGGCAGTTTTTGATGAAATTCGAAAAGCGGGCTTCACACGTGTGCGTGTAGATGGCGAAGTGTATTCATTAGATGACGAAGTGACCCTGGATCGTTACAAAATTCACACCATTGAGGCTGTTGTAGACCGCCTGGTGGTTACCAAATCCGAAGAAGGGGAGGAGTCGAGAACTTTCCTCTCGCGGTTAACCGATTCCATTGAAACAGCGCTCAAAGTGGGTGAGGGATACTTAACCATTCAGAACCTCTCGGTAGAGCCGGCAGTTGACCTGTTCTTCTCTGAGCACCTGGCGTGCGCCGATCACGGTATCAGCTTGCCAGAGATCGAGCCGCGCACCTTCTCATTCAATACACCTCACGGTGCATGCCCGGACTGCCAGGGGTTGGGCAGCCGATTGGAAATTGATCCAGACCTGCTCATCCCGGATACAGAACGTGCTTTAAGTGAAGGGGCGATTATCGCCATGGAATGGAATGGTCCCCGCGAGCAGGGTGGTTACTATTGGCACATGGTGGAATCGGTGGCGCGCACCTATAAAATTGATCTCAATGCTCCCGTAAAAACAATTTCTCAGGATAATCTGAACCGCATCCTTTATGGAACCGGTAGTGAATCCATCAACGTGACGCTCGAGGGACGAAACGAACGCAAGACCAGTTTCCAGGCAAATTTTGAGGGTGTGATTCCCAATCTGGAAAGGCGATACCGCGAGACGCAATCTGAGTATATTCGCGCGAAGATATCGGAATTCATGAGCGACCGTCCATGCCCCACGTGCAAAGGAGAAAGGTTGCGCCCGGAAGCACTGGCGGTGACCGTTCAGAACTCGAATATCAATGAAGTAACCAAATGGCCAATCAATCGGACACTTGAATTTGTTGACCAATTGACCAAACCGGGTACTCTCACTGTCAAGGAGGCAACCATCGCTGAGCGGATCATCAAGGAGATCAACTCGCGGCTGGGTTTCCTGGTGGATGTGGGGTTGGATTACCTGACATTGAGCCGACCAGCCGGGTCTCTATCAGGCGGAGAAGCTCAACGTATACGTTTGGCCACTCAGATTGGGTCGCGATTAATGGGAGTGTTATATGTTTTGGATGAGCCTTCCATAGGGTTACATCCACGGGATAACACACGCTTGTTGGAGACACTGAAACACCTTCGCGATTTAGGTAATTCTGTTCTGGTGGTTGAACATGACGAAGAGACAATCCGCTCTGCAGATTGGATCCTGGATCTTGGTCCGGGGGCAGGCGTGCATGGTGGGGAAATCGTTGCAGAAGGCACGATCGACACCATCCTGGCGCACCCGAAGAGCCTGACCGGAGCCTATATGTCTGGACGCAAGAAAGTACCGATGCCCAAGAAGTTGCATCCCCGCAACGGTAAAATGCTCAAGATCATTGGCGCCCGGGCAAATAATTTGAAAAATATTGATGTTGAAATCCCGCTTGGGCAGTTCGTTTGCATCACAGGGGTATCAGGATCGGGAAAATCCACCCTCATGGTGGATATCCTCTACAATGTGCTGGCGCATGAATTGAACCGCGCGCGAACTCAACCCGGTGAACACGATCGGGTGGAAGGGCTGGAATATCTCGACAAGGTGATTAATATCGACCAATCCCCGATTGGCAGAACACCGCGGTCGAATCCGGGAACATATACCGGGATGTTCGACGAGATTCGCAACCTGTTCGCCAGTCTTTCGGATAGTAAAATGCGCGGCTACAAAGCAGGACGTTTCTCTTTCAACGTGCACGGCGGGCGGTGTGAAGCCTGCCAGGGACAAGGACAGTTGCGTATAGAGATGCAATTTTTACCAGACATCTATGTATCATGCGATGTGTGCCAGGGAGCGCGATTCAACCGTGAGACACTGCAGGTGAAATTTAAAGGTTTATCAATCGCTGATGTACTAGATACAACAGTTGAAAAGGGGATTGATCTCTTTTCAAATATTCCTGCCATTGCCAATAAATTAAAAACACTTAATGAAGTTGGCTTGGGATATATAAAAATTGGACAGCCGGCGACAACCTTATCCGGGGGTGAAGCACAGCGGGTTAAACTGGCCAAGGAACTTTCACGACGAGCCACCGGTCGGACGTTGTATGTTCTGGACGAACCCAGCGTGGGGTTGCACGCTGCGGATGTACATATGCTGGTCGAGGTACTTCAACGCCTGGTGGATTCTGGTAATTCCGTATTAATCATTGAGCACAATCTTGACATCATCAAAGTATCGGATACTGTCATTGACCTGGGTCCCGAAGGCGGTGACAAGGGTGGAGAACTAATTGGTTCCGGTACGCCGCGTGAGATTTGTGAAATTCCGGATTCTTATACGGGGCAATTCCTCAAGGAATATTTGAAAATTCATCACCAGTAGAAAAAAGAAACCGCTCATCCGAGCGGTTTCTTTTTTTCCTCTACTCTGTCACACCTCTTCGTGAGCAGTAGATCTTAGTGGCGTCATAAAAGAATTGGGGTAAACCAGGATCGATGCGCGCATAAAAGTCATGAAATCGAGGATCGTTCATGTAATTCTGGGCAAGTGCGAGAAGGATTTCGGGCGTGCAATCGTAGAAGAAATCGATGTGTTTCTTCCATTCGTCCACCAGAAATTGGACTTTTTCTGAACCGGGATCCTCAGACATCAGATCACGGATGGCGAGGGTAATGCGTTCACCATTTTTCATCAGATCCTGTTGTTCCTGTTTTGAAAGTGATTTCCAGCGACGGTTTGATTCTTTGACCACCACCGGGTCCCACCTTTCAGCAGCCTCCTTCTCATACGCTGCCTGCTGTTCATCGGAAAAACCGACAAAATATTCATTTTCTGACATATTCACATCTCCCTTCAATTGTGCGAGTGTCCGATCAATGGTTTGAACCAATTGTTTAGTCTGCTCAACTTTATTGATCAGCGCCTCGCGATGAGCTGCAAGAGCCTCAGGATAATCAAAATCGGGTTGGTCAAGGATGTCCTTAATTCTTATGAGTTCAAAGCCGAGTTCCTTATAAAACCTGATCTGCTGAAGCCGAAGCAAGGATTCAACCGGGTACCATCGGTAGTTATTATGGATTTGACGGTGAGATTTCAACAGACCGATCTGATCATAATAGTGCAAGGTACGCACGCTGATGTTTGCTACCCGAGCCAGTTGTTTGATGCTGTAGTGCATTTGGTTAACCATGCAGCCAGTATAAACTATGACGTTACGTTAATGTCAAGTAGGAATATTCTTCAGATAAATCGCTATCCAAAATGGGCTGCATCTATAAATTGACAAAAAACCCCTTATAAGTGAGGGGTTTTTCAACATCCTATGTAAAAGACTGATTCCTATTTTTGCTGCAGATTCCCGCGACCAACGCCCATGTAGGTAAAACCTAACTCTTGCAGCGCGTCTGAATCCCAAAGATTGCGGCCATCCAAAATGACCGGTTGTTTCATGAGCATTTTTACTTTTGAAAAATCGAGTTGTTTGAATTCATTCCATTCCGTGGCCAACACCAATGCATCTGCTTTCTCCGCAACCTGGTAAGGGTTCTCACATAGAACAACATTTTTCAATGTTCTGGCTGCGTTTTCCATAGCCTGTGGATCATACGCCCTGATATGAGCTCCCTCGTTTTGCAGCAGGTGAATGATCTCAATGGCAGCGGCATCGCGGATGTCATCTGTATTGGGCTTAAAGGATAGACCCAAAATGCCAATGGTTTTATCGTTGAGAGAGTGGAGGGCTTTCCGCAGTTTCATGATGGCTCTCCGGCGTTGATTGCGATTAATCTCCATGACGGCTTGAAGCATCTGCGGCTGTGTGCCGTGCAGTACAGCCATATGTTCCAGGGCTTTCACGTCCTTGGGGAAGCACGAACCACCCCAACCGAGCCCTGCATCCAGGAAAGCATGCCCGATGCGTTTGTCGTAACCCATGCCGAGGGCAACTTCACGCACGTCAGCTCCCAGTTCTTCACACATATTGCCAATTTCGTTAATAAACGAGATGCGTGTTGCCAGGAACGCATTACTGGCATACTTGATCATCTCTGCGGTGCGTAAGTCAGTGGTCATTATTGTGCAGCGCAAGGACTGGTAAAGCGCAGCAACCTTGCTGGCAGCAGTTCTATCTTCAGATCCAAGCACCACGCGGTCGGGATTCATGAAGTCATTAATGGCAGACCCTTCACGCAGGAACTCGGGATTGGAGACGACGGAAAAGTCCAAAGGTTTACCGGCGCGTCGTTTTTGGATGACATCCGCCACCCAATCTCCTGTGCCCACCGGGACAGTTGATTTGTTGATGACCAGGATGGGATGCTCAACCAGGTCGGCGATTTTTTCCGCAGCCTGGCGAACATATTGCAAATCAGCTTCACCATCATTCCCTGAAGGCGTTCCAACCGCGATAAAGGCATACTCTGCGCCGGATAGACTCTCTTCATAATTTGTCGAGAAGACCAACCTGCCTGCTTGCACGTTCTGTTTTACCAGTTGTTCCAATCCTGGTTCATAGATCGGCATTACACCGTTATTTAAGTTAGTGATACGCGTTGCATCCACATCCAGGCAGGTTACCTGGTTGCCAAGATCCGCGAAACAAGTACCTGTCACCAGGCCAACATAACCAGTTCCAATCACACATATTTTGCTCATCAACATGCTCCCCGCAATAGGATTAAATTCGGTTAATTCTACCATGAGGGATTTCTTCCCAGTGGTTCATCCCTTGTATAATGAATAAGAGCAATCACCACCAGGAGGAGGAAGTATGCCCGCAAAAATTATAGACGGTAAGGCAATTGGCGAAAAGATACGCGCTGAAGTGACCGTTGAAGTTCAGAAACGAATGATGAGTGGCAAGAGCCAGCCAGGATTGGCAACCGTACTAGTGGGTGAAAATCCGGCGTCGCAAGTTTATGTGCGTTCAAAACAAAAAGCTTGCGCAGACGCAGGAATCGCCTCATTCGGATTCGACTTGCCCGCGACAACATCGCAAGAAGATTTGGAGAAGCTAATCAAGGAATTAAATGCGGATCCCAAGGTGAATGGAATACTCGTGCAAATGCCTCTACCGGCTGGTTTAGATGAACAAAGGGTGCTAGCCCAAATTTCAGTCGAAAAAGATGTAGATGGGTTTCATCCGATCAATATCGGACGGTTGGCTCAAAAAGGACGTGACCCGTTATTTGTCCCATGTACACCTGCCGGCTGCATCTACCTGCTCGAACAGGAGCTCCCTTCACTGGAAGGTGTTAATGCTGTAGTGTTGGGCCGATCAAATATAGTCGGAATGCCGGTTGCATTACTGCTTGTACGCGCCAATGCAACAGTAACTATTTGCCACTCGCGCTCACGCGACCTGCCTGGAATCGTTCGTCAGGCTGATGTCCTCGTGGCTGCAGTTGGAAGGCCTGAAATGGTGCGCGGTAACTGGATCAAACCCGGTGCGGTGATCATTGATGTTGGGATCAACCGGGTCGAAGACAGCACAAAACAAAAGGGCTACAGGCTGGTTGGCGATGTGGCCTATGATGAAGCGGCTGAAATCGCCGGGGCGATCACTCCGGTCCCGGGTGGTGTTGGTCCCATGACAATTGCCATGTTGATCAAGAATACGTTACGGGCAGCGGAGTTGACTCTCTGACTCTCAATCTTGTCAGACAATTGACATTTACCCAGTAATTCGGTAAACTAAGAGCGTGAAGTTGTCTGACAAACTTCTGCGCTCTTTATTTAATCAAACTGGTGACTCATGTCCACACTTCTAATAAAGCATGCTGACTTGTTGGTGACCATGGATGACCTCCGCCGTGAGATTGTTGATGGCGGCTTTTTTGTTAAGGATGGATTTATTGTACAGGTTGGACCCACAGCAGAACTTCCCCAAAATGCAGACGAAATCGTTGATGCCTCGGGGCACATTGTTCTCCCGGGTCTGGTAAACACTCACCACCATTTCTACCAGACTCTTACGAGGGCTGTACCAGCTGCACAAAATGCCAACCTCTTTAATTGGTTAAAGACACTCTACCCAATCTGGGCTCGAATGACGCCCGAAGACATCCGTATTTCCACACAAACCGCCCTGGCTGAATTAGCCCTCTCCGGATGCACCACAGCTTCAGATCACCTCTATCTATTTCCCAATGGTTCCTCACTTGATGATGAGATCGATGCATCCCATGCAATTGGAATGCGCTTACACGCATCCCGGGGATCAATGAGCCTGGGAGAGAGCAAAGGGGGGCTGCCACCTGATAGCGTTGTGGATTCAGAAGAGAGAATCCTGGCTGATAGTGAACGGTTGATCAATAAGTATCACCAGGCGGAAGCTGGAGCGATGATCCAGATCGTTCTGGCTCCATGTTCACCCTTCAGTGTGACTGGTGAGTTGATGAAGCAGAGCGCCAGCCTTGCCCGCCGTTATGGCGTACATCTTCATACGCATTTGGCTGAAACCCAGGATGAGGAAGAATTCTGCCTGCAAAAATTCGGACACAGACCTGTGGCATACATGCAGTCAGTGGACTGGGTGGGGCAGGATGTGTGGTTTGCCCACTCAGTGCATGTTGCGCAAGGTGAAATTGAACTTTACGCCAGGGAGGGATGTGGTGTGGCACACTGTCCATCTTCCAATATGCGCCTGGCTTCAGGTATCGCACCGCTGCGACAATTCATTAAAGCTGGTGTTAAAGTCGGCTTTGGAGTGGATGGGTCTGCCAGCAATGACGGCTCTCACATGCTTGCTGAAGTACGCCAGGCAATGCTTCTGGCGCGCCTTAAAGCCGGTCTGGATGGTGCGTCGCTGTCTTCGACAGGCAGCGAGATCCTTACTGCGCGCCAGGCGTTAGAGCTTGGCACTCGCGGTGGGGCATCTGTGTT
>CAZSGL010000086.1:0-9486 GCA_964606265.1 uncultured Anaerolinea sp.
GCCCCCATTAAGGGGATAATATTCGAATCCCACCCTCTCCGCCTGAAAAACAAGGTTCCGGGGTGCAAAGGTTGCGACCACTCTCCGCCACATTTTCTCCAATTATCACCGTGGGCTCCCATTAAAGGGATAATATTCGAATCCTCACTCTTCCAGAGTGCTGCGCGACCCTCTCCGCCTATAAAACAAGGCTCCGGGGTGCAAAGGTCGCAACCACTCTCCGCTATTTTTCTCAAATAATTCCCCGGTTTCTTTGAGAAACCGGGGTTTCAACTTATTCTCCACTCTCCACCTGTCAAGAATTATTGACAAATTTTATGCGTCTTGACAATAATAATTATGGTGTTATTATTGTGCATATACGATATACACAGTTTAATAAAGGAAGTCATTCAATGGAAATTTTATCTGTTCAAAATCTTTGCAAGCACTACGAAAAATTTGACCTGAGCAATGTTTCCTTCTCCTTGGAGAAAGGCTACATCATGGGATTTATCGGCCGTAACGGAGCCGGTAAAACCACGACCCTCAAATCCATGCTGCGACTGGTTCACCCCGATAGCGGGGTGGTAACCATGTTTGGAAAAGATTTTTCCCTTAATGAATTCGAGTGCAAACAAAAGATCGGATTCGTGCTCGGCGGGACTGATTATTATCCAAAAAAGAAGCTCCGCACCATCACGGAGGTCACCAAACGCTTCTATACTGAGTGGGATGATAAAGAATATGAACGCTGTCTGGAACGCTTTGAGCTTGATCCTGAGAAAAAGATCGATGAACTTTCTGCAGGGATGAGAGTGAAGTTTTCGCTAGCCCTCGCTTTATCCCATCATGCAAAATTATTGATTTTGGATGAACCCACCAGTGGTTTGGACCCGGTATCCCGCGATGAGCTTCTTCTCCTTTTCCAGGATCTCATTGAAGATGGCGAACACAGCGTTTTGTTTTC
Source organism: uncultured Anaerolinea sp. (assembly GCA_964606265.1). Taxonomy (GTDB): domain Bacteria; phylum Chloroflexota; class Anaerolineae; order Anaerolineales; family Anaerolineaceae; genus UBA6107. Next base: position 950 of record CAZSGL010000086.1, read on the forward strand.
GACTCACATCATTTCGGATCTTGAAAAATGCGCTGATTATGTCACTTACATCAAGGATGGAAAGATCCTGACGTCAGTGGAAAAAGATGGCTTTCTTGAGACCTATCGGGAAGTAACCGGTACGACTGATCAATTGACAGATGCATTTTCTGGCAAGCTGATCGGTTGCCGGAAACACAATTTCGGTTTCGAAGCGTTGATCAAAAGAACCGACCTTCCTGCCCCGGCAGGCGTAGAGGTGGCTCCGGCGAGCCTTGAATCCATTATGATCCATATTGAAAGAGAGTAATGTGATGAAGAACCTGCTCTATAAAGAGTTCAAATTAGCAGTGCACCCGACTACATACATTTTCCTGACCTTTTGTGTGATGATGCTTATACCTTCGTATCCTTATTACGTTCAATTCCTGTATGTTTGCATGTCTCTTTTCTTTATTTTCCTTACAGGAAGGGAAAACAAGGATGTTTTTTACACAGTGATGCTGCCGGTAAGAAAAAGGGATGTGGTTAAGGCACGCTGTTTAATGCTCGGGATTATCGAGCTTGTTCAAATCGTGATTTCAATCCCATTCGCGATTCTCAGCATGCGCATTATTCCCGGCGGCAGCAACGCAGCAGGGATAGATGCCAACCTGGCGCTTTATGGATTTATATTCGGATTATTCGCCGTATTCAACATTATTTTCATACCAGTTTTCTACAAAACTGCCCACAAGGCGGGTGCGGCGTTTCTCTACGCCGGTATTGGTGTTTTACTGTTTTATTTGGCAGTAGAATCGCTGGTCTGGATTCCCTCACCGGTCAGCACCTTCCTCAATACAACGGATCCTGCAATGATAATCAAACACCTGCCAATCCTGGTGGGTGGGATCACAATCTGGGTTCTGGCGATGATCCTGGCGTATAAGCAAGGCGCAGCCAACTTCGAAAAGGTTGATCTTTAGGCAACACATGAATATTGTCATTTCAAACACTTCGGAAGACCCAATCTACAAGCAGATCTATGAGCAGGTCAGCTCCCAGATTATCCGGGGAGAACTGCCGAGTGACTATTGTCTTCCACCCATCAGAACGGTAGCCAAAGAACTCCGTATCAGTGTAATCACCATTAAAAAAGCCTGGGAGGAATTAGAGCACAGCGGTTTTATCTACACCATGGGAGGCAAGGGCTGCTTCGTGGCAGCATTCCCTAAAACAGGATTATCTGAAAAGAAAAACGAGCTGGCGACAGAAAAGATTTCAAAAGACGTTGAATACTACAAGTCGTTAGGACTTACTTTAGAAGAGGTCATTAGGTTAGTCAAAAATAATTATCCCGATTGATTTTTTGACATTTCGCAGTCTACAAAAAACCCCGATTTCTTAAAGAGACCGGGGTTTTTTGCATTAGTAAAGATAATTTATTGATATAATAGAACATATTTTCATACCGGAGTATACTTTGACCCTTCCAGTCATCACAAAACAACAAGCGCGTCTTGTACAACTGTCAGCGCAGGGACTACTCACCCCGCCCGCCCAGCCTGCAACGAGAGAGGACGTACTTGCGGCGATCAGGCGCATGGGCTTGCTGCAGATTGACACCATCCATGTGGTGGCGCGCAGCCCCTATTTTGTTCTCTTCAGCCGTCTGGGTGATTACAATGCCCGGTGGTTGGACGAGCTCCTGGTGGAAAAAGCGCTTTTTGAACAATGGGCGCATGCTGCCTGTTTTATCCCAATAGAAGACTTTGCCCTATCACGGCGGCTGGTGTTGGGTGAATTAAGATTATCCAACTTTGCGGATTGGGGAGAGAAAAACCTGGAGGTAATAAACCAGGTCCTCGAAGCAGTCAAGCTGAACGGTGCAATGCGCTCGGCGGATTTTGTAAGCAAGAAGGAATCCGGCGGCTGGTGGAACTGGAAAAATGAAAAGACCGCACTGGAATACTGGTTATGGAAAGGTGAGCTGATGGTCGCAAGGCGCGAAAATTTCCAGCGCGTGTATGACCTGACCGAGCGGGTATTGCCCGGTTGGAGTGACAATGACGTACCGCCTCTGGACAGTGTGTACCGTCAGATGATCTGCAAGACTATTCTCGCGCTGGGGGTGGCAAGACCCTCATGGGTGGCAGATTATTACCGCCTGAAAAAGAAAGTCGTTCTTCCATTGCTGCAAGAGATGCTCAATTCGGGAGAGTTGCGCCAGGTAAGCATTGAGGGTTGGGTAGAACCCGCGCTATTCGTGGCGGAAAACGAAAGTCTCTTGCAGGCAGGCGTATCAGGTGAACTCACAGCCAATTACACCACGCTGCTATCCCCCTTTGACCCGCTCACCTGGGACAGGGAACGCGCCAGGCAGTTGTTCAACTTTGATTTCATCATCCAATGTTATACGCCGGCAGTCAATCGCCAGTTCGGTTACTTTCCGCTGCCCATCCTGCATAATGGTAAACTTATTGGCCGCCTGGACGCCAAAGCCCACCGCAAGGAGCGGATCTTTGAAGTGAAAGCGCTCTACCTTGAGGATGGGGTTAAGCCAACAACTGAACTGGCGCTTGCTCTTGAGCAAGCAATACAGCGCTGCGCAGACTGGCACCAGACTCCCCAGGTTACTCTTGGGGAATGTTTTCCAGCAGAATTCAGAACCTCACTCCAAAGCGTGTTCACTAATAGCTCTAATTAACAGCAATTATTCAAGTGGCTGTAAACCAAAATCCCGGTTTGTACAAACCGGGATTCGTTAATATGGATATTGCCAATAATCGCCTAATTACCAATAACAGGGCATCAACTTCATATAGTCATTTGTGCCTAACTGATAATAGCTGGCTCCGGGATCGTCATCCCTTGAAGGATGGTTTCCAGCGACATGGTGTGCACGCAGCGACCGCGGGTCAAGAAATATTCACAATCGCATTGCCATTTACCCTTGGCGTAATTAACCACGTGGGAATTGTTATCACCCTTCACGGTCACAGAGAAATCATGAAATTCAAACCGGTTGCGTTCCTGGGCGTATCGTTTCGCTTTTTCGATCTTGCCGATCATACTATAATCCATGATGTTCGTTCTCCTTTTTTACGTTTTGAGATAACAAAAGGCACGCGAATGAATAGCGTGCCTTAAAAATGACCTGATTTGGATGTTGCAGCTAATACTCGCATGGCGGTTTTGCTCCTACATTTATATTATATTAATCCTTATTGAGTCGATTGTCAACAAACCCAACCTTACGATAACCCTACGATATCCCTTCATCATGATCAGCAAGGTGTTTTTCCAGCACAAATGCATCCTCGCCGCCCTCATAATAATTCTCCCAAACCTCGGTCTGTGTATAACCCCGTGCAAAATACAAAGTCCGTGCACCTAGATTTGACCGCCGCACCGACAACTTGACAACAGGCATAGCCAATGCCTTCTCGCACTCGTCCAATAATACCGTGGCAATTCCCAGGCGGCGGAATCCCGGCAGGACACCCAGGGTGGTGATCCACCCCTCCCCCTTGTGCTTTTTAACCGCGCCGCCAACAAATCCGACCATTTTTCCATCCACCACAGCCTTTATTTTGACCAGTCCGGGCAGAGAAAGCGCTGCTATCAACTCCAACAACGGCCAGGCGTCCTGAGGGAAACACACTTGTTCAATTGTTCTCATACCTCCAAGATCATTCAATCCGGCGGTTTCAATCACAAATGGGGGAGGTATGTTTTCAGGCATAGGTTGTAAAGATGGGTTGGGCTTTCACCCAACCCACCTCGTGTTTCAACAACAATTTAGAGACTCTACTTCTTGGTCTTGCTGACAAAGTCACTGATCATGCTGGTGAACTCCATCGGGAAGATATACTTGGTTGAAGGACTGGCAGCCATGCTCTTGAGGGTTTCAAAGTACTGCAGGGTCATGGTCTTCTGATCAATATCCTTGGCAGCAGCGAAGATGGCTGATAGTGCCTTCTGGTAACCTTCAGCGCGCAGTAACTGGGCACTCTTTTCACCTTCAGCGCGCAGGATGGCGGCTTGTTTTTCGCCTTCAGCTTTGAGGATGTTGGACTGCTTGTCACCCTGTGCCACGTTAACGGCAGCTTCACGCGTACCGGTGGATTCAGTCACAACGGCACGGCGGGTTCGTTCAGCGGTCAACTGGCGGTTCATCGAGTCCTGCACATCGCGAGGAGGAACGATCTCGCGAATTTCGACGTTGGTCACTTTAACACCCCAGCGCTCAGTCACTTCATCGAGGCGGGCGCGCAAAGCTGTGTTGATCTTTTCGCGTTCGGAGAGCACACCATCTAATAGGATGCCACCAATGACGGAACGCAAAGTGGTGGTGGCGATACCCTGGGCAGCCAATTCAAAGTTTTGAACCTGCAAAACGGACTGCACGGGATCAAATACCTTGTAGTACCACAGGAAGTCGATGGAGAGGGGGGCATTATCCTGGGTGATGGATTGCTGCGCGGGAATCTCGCGCACCTGCTCGCGCAGGTCAACCGTCACCGGGCGGTCAACAAACGGGATCAGTAAGACCAACCCCGGACCTTTTGGCCCGATACAGCGCCCGAGTCTGAAGACTACGATACGGCGGTATTCTGGAACGATCTTGATGGCAGAGGCCAGGAAGACCACCAGCAAAAGGGCCACGACACCAATGAGGCAGATCAAAGTAAACGTATTGGAATCGAACATTTTTCCTCCTATCAGAATTTTGGATATACAAAAGCCTGGTTACTTAATCTGTTCAACGATCAAAACCAATCCCTCGCGACCAGTCACTTTCACCTGGCTGCCGGAAGGAATGCGTTTTTCACTTCGGGCGGTCCATTCTTCACCGCCAACATACACGGTACCCTCCAGGAGGATGTCTGTGCGTGCTTCGCCGACTTTACCAAGGAGAGTTCCGAGGTCTTGAGCAGGATCTAACCGCAGAGCTTCGATACTTTTGATGCCGATCAACCACATCAACAGGATGGAAACCACACTGACGATGATGGCAAAGATCGGGTTGATGGCAGGTGAACCCGCCTCTGCGCGAAAGAGGAAGACTGAACCAACCACTGCGGAGGCAATTGCCGGCAGCAGCCAGTACCACTGTTTGAATTTCCGTACCGCGAAGAAGAATGGCACCACACCCACCACGAGTAGGATCAATGCCCACGTGTTGATAGGCAGGCTGTAAACGGCGTAGCCTGCCAGGAAAACAGCAAACAACGCCCCGATCTCCAGGATGCCAGTTCCGGGAGTAAACAACGCCAGCATTCCCAGGATGAGCCCAACGACCAGTATCAGGTAGGCAACATTCGGATCAAGCAGGAAGTTCATTGGATTCTTCTTTCTACCTCAAACCGAGGTTAAGTTAATTATACTCTAGCACGAAAATATTTGAATTCTCCATTAGCCGATTAGCACTCACTTCCCTTTCACACTATAATACGAACATCAAGGGTTGGAGGTTTCAATGGACGAGCGTTCATTCATAAAAGAAATTCGCAGGATGTTTTCTCTTGCTCCGCAGCAGCGCCTTCAAGCAATGACCTCATTCCATTCAAAAGTCTGCGAGACTTACTGCCAGGCGATCAGCGGAATAGACGAAGCACGTGCCGAATCCAAATCCTCGGACGGACGTATGATCAAACAGGTTGTCGGGCACATCATGGAGTGGGAGCGCTTTACACTCATCTGCTACGGACAGTTGTTGAGCGGGGTGAAGAACCGCAAGATACTCTGGAAAACCGGCTACACCGATAACAATGGCGAACCCTACAACTTCGGCTCCATTGAAGCATTCAACTCCCTCCACGCAGAACGGCAAGCCACAGAGCCATGGGCGAAACTCCAGGCGGATGCTGTTCGACTGGCAAAAACGCTTCAGACACTGCTTTCTTCAACCCTCATAACGCCGCAATTGCTCGAAGATACCGAGGTCATCTCTCCCGAATTATATGATGGTCAGCGTCTGCCAATACCGAGCGGATGGTTCCTGTGGTATGTGATCCTCGACCATGAAGCTGTTGAACACGCCACTGATTTGTACGACTGACCTTACAACTTAATTTGAGTTGTATTTGACGGTTATTTTTTGTACACTTAATCTTAGAATCACAAGAATTATCAGATCAGTAATACCATTTGAATAAGTAGTATTGTGTTGAATTGTCAGGAAGGTGGGGCGATGATATCCCGAGACTTGTATGCAGCCATTGAGTCCACATGTTTTAGTATGGAATCTTTGTGCGTACATGCGTTGAACAGTATTAAGTCCGCTAACAAAATGGATGACGCGGAACTGCTGCTTTTTTTAACCCTGCCGGCATTTACCGCGGGGTATATCACCCCAATCTATCTCAATGCCCTTTTTCCCTTTACTTCACCGGTTCAGATCAAACAGCAGTTGGCACACCTGGTGGAACTCAAGTTACTCCTGCCCGCAAGTGAGGAGCATTACTTCCTAACCGAAAAGGGAGATCATCTTGCTGCCTGGATTTCAAAAGAAGTGAATAATGCGCTTACAGGTGTCATGCCGTTGTCCCCAACGAGGATGATGGATATGGCCAGTCAATTAAAAGAAATTGATGATGCCTGCTTTGCAGCGCTGGAACCTCCCCGTAAGCTCCACCTCTCCGTACAGCGGAAATTAACCCCCTCCGGGACTATTCCCATCATGGTGCGTATTCAGCAAATTCTCAAGGAACTGGCTGCCTACCGCGTTGACGCTCATCAATCAGCTTGGACCGCTTATATTTTTGACGCGCATGCCTGGGAGATCCTCACCCTGTTGTGGCAGGGTAAAATACTCAATGTGGATGCCATGCATCAAACCCTCGCCAGCCGTGGTTTTACACTTGAAGAGACCTTCAGTTCCATCAGTGAGCTTTCCAGGCGCGGATGGGTGGCAAACGGCAACGACGACCTTGCCATTACCCCCTTTGGAACAGAAATTCGCCGCATTGCTGAGAATACCACCGACCGTTATTACTTTGCCCCGTGGCAGCCCTTTTCGGAAGCCAGCCTCACTTCACTCCGAGACCTTGTGGAAGAGTTCCGCCGTGGGATTCCCATGATCGAGCTAAAATAAAGTTCACATTGTGAGGTGAGATGAAACCGTCCATGATCTTTTACCCGTGGAAAAATTTTCGCAAAGACCTTTTAAATATGCTGGATCAGGTGGATGAGGGCGATCTGGATTTCACCCCATTCCCAGGCTCATGGTCAGTAGGCAAGATATTCCTGCATATCGCCGAAAGTGAGGATTACTGGATCCATTACCTGGCGCGCAAAGAACTGCCTGAGAATCCTCATTACGAGCTAAAGGATTTTCCAAGTATCAGTGCAATTCGGATGAAACTGAGAGTAACAGAAGAACGCACCCAGTCCTTCCTAGAACCACTCAAAGAGGAGGATCTGGAGTGGCGCTTTAAAACCCCGCGCGGTGAAACATTAACCCTCTTTCAGATTCTGTGGCATGTAATGGAGCATGAATTACTGCACCGCGGTGAAATATCCCTCATCCTTGGGATGTTGAAACATAAAAGCTGACCTGCAAAGAGAGGTCGAATGACAAATACGCTCACCTGGCTCGGGCACGCCGCCCTGCAACTGCAGATTGGAGAGACCTTTCTGCTCGTTGACCCTTACCTTACCGGCAATCCCCAGGCAACCGCCTCATCGGCGGAGGTTCGGGCAGACTACATTCTCGTCACCCACGGGCACGGTGACCATGTTGGCGATACTGTGGCAATTGCCAAACGCACCGGAGCCACCGCCATAAGCAACGCCGAGATCGGCACCTGGCTTGCCAAGCAAGGCATCAAAACACATGGTCAGCACCTCGGAGGCGGTTTTAAGTATTCTTTTGGTTATCTTAAGATGACATTTGCATTGCACGGTTCCGCCCTGCCCGACGGTTCCTACGGCGGCAATCCAGGCGGTTTTCTTTTAACAACGCCTGACGGCAAAAAATTGTACATGGCTGGCGATACCGGCTTGTTTGGTGATATGCAATTGATCGGTGCTGAAGGGTTGGATCTGGCGGTGCTGCCGATTGGCGACAATTACACCATGGGACCGGAGGATGCGCTAAAAGCGGTGAAACTCCTTCAGCCGAAGGTGGTTATTCCCATTCATTACAACACTTTTCAGCTCATCCAGCAGGATGCCGGTGCGTGGGCAGCACTGGTGGAAGGTGAAACCCCCACAATTGTGCGCTTGCTGAAACCCGGTCAGAGTATCGAATTCTAGTAATTCCAGTTTTTTGAATGTTCCTAATGCCAGGATTTCCATCTTGGCATTCTTATTGCAACCTCTACCAAGTGATCTTAAAACGTGGAGGATTGGCATGAATACATTTATCGAATTACTCAGCACGGTTGGAAGGTTTGCAGTTGGATTATGGCCGCTCATGTTCCTGGCGCTGCTCGTGGGGATCTTCAAGAGGCGTAACGGGTTTGGCATAATGCTGCGCACCTCGATCAAGGCGCTCATCGGTGCCTGGTTGTTTTTCGGCATCCTCAACCTGGTGTTCTACTTCTTCAAGATGGACACCTTCCACTTGCTGC
>CAZSGL010000087.1:0-9416 GCA_964606265.1 uncultured Anaerolinea sp.
ATTATCCCCGCGTTCAATGAAGATGCCATGATTCGGAACCTCCTCCTTCTTATGCCGGATCTGCGCGATAAAGGTGTTCAACTTGAGACGGTGGTAATTGACGACGGTTCAAGCGACCGAACTGCTGATTACGCCAGGGAATGTGGGGCAACTGTAATCAGCCATGGGATCAATCAAGGGCTTGGAAAATCATTCCAGGACGGTCTGGCATATTCTTTAATGAATTATGCAGATATCATGGTAAATATTGATGCCGATCTTCAATATAACCCGGCTGATATTGAAAAAATAATCACCCCGATTTTGGAAAACAAGGCTGATTTTGTTACTGCTGATCGTTTCTCCTTCCTTGGGAAAAAGGTTAAACGTCCTGAATATATGCCAAAGATAAAGTATTGGGGAAATCAAAGGATGACCCGCCTGATCAATACTTTAGCTGGAACTAATTTGGGGGATGCTTCAAGTGGTTTCAGAGCGCTCAATCGCGAAGCGATACTAACACTTAATCTTACTGGCAAGTACACATACACTCATGAGACCATACTTGATCTTGCCTTTAAGAATTTGAGGATGACCTCTGTGCCCATTGAAGTCAAATATTATCCGGAACGCAAATCAAAGGTTGCGAATAACCTGATTCAATATTCCAATCAGTCATTGCGGATTATTCTGAAAGCATTTAGGGATTACAAGCCCTTTTATTTTTTCAGTATGGCAGCACTACCCCCGTTATTGCTCGGGATAGGTATGTTGATATTTGTTTTAATCCATTATATTAGTTCAGGGGAATTCACTCCCTATAAATTCATCGGATTTATAGGGATTTATGCTGTGTCAATTAGTTTATTGTTATTCATCATCGGTTTTTTGGCGGACATTCTTGTTGGGGTTCGTTTGACCGCAGAAAAACAACTGTATCTTCAAAAGAAACAGATGTACCGAAGAGTTCCAGACGTTGAAAAATAATAAATTTCTAAATGTAATAAAAATTCTCTGGCTGGTAGCTGTAATCGCTGGAGGGGTTTACTATGTAGTTAAGAACTATGACACTGCTATTGAATACTTATCCTCAATCGAACCTCTCTCCTTAATCATTTCATTTGCATTGATCATAGCCTTAAGGATTCTAAGTGTTGACCTGGTACGAAGGTCCCTGGTGATCATCGGATGGAAACCGAATTTTGGACGCGCGTTTTCTCTGGTTTCCATTTCACAATTGGGCAAATATATCCCTGGCGGAATATGGCAATTCGTGGCAAGGTTTGGAGCCTATAAAGAGAATCAAATTTCCAACAAGGATATGGGTAAATCCTTTTTAATTGAAAATATCTGGATGGTCGGAGGAGCTTTTTTTTGCAGCCTGGCTTTCCTACTTATCAGCATCCCCAATACGGTTTTACGGAACATAAATCTTCAGCTGACCACTCTGACAAGGTATCTGTTGGCGCTGGTTTGCATATTGCTATGGCTCCTGATGTTGATCATTGTTGAAAGGATATTTGATCAGAAATCCAAAAGAGACCACCCATTGATTGTTGTTAAACAGTTCACCTCCCAGGCGGTTATGTGGATTATCAATGGCATCAGTTTCTTCATCTTACTTCCAGGGGCAGAAACGTTGAATAGCATTTTCTTTTCAATTGGAGCATGTGGTGCTAGTTTTTTGGCTGGTTATGTAGCCATCTTTGCTCCTGGAGGTCTGGGGGTTCGGGAATATGTCACAACCTTACTTTTTTCATTAGTGTACGTGAATGTGGAAATCGGAATACTAAGTATCGTCCACCGACTTCTTTATACTGTTGCCGAATTTCTCCTCGCCGGGATCGCTTATCTAATACCGAATAAAGGGCAACCTGTTGCCAATGGAGAATCGGAATTACCCGACCATAAATGATCCGGAATTCTTTTTAATTGAATTTTGGATACCCATTCTTTCTTAATATGGTGGTAGGGTTTCCTCGGAAAAAAATTACAGAAAACAGATTCTCTTTGTAGAGTTATACCTTTACAAAGATACGCATTTACTTCTCAACAATGCATCAGTCATCCTGGCAACGCGCAGAATGGTCTGAACATCATGCACCCGCAGGATGTCCGCACCGCGTACAATACCCACCGCGCATACCGCTGCAGTTCCCTCCAGGCGTTCCGCAGGTGGCAGGTTTAGCGTGTAGCCGATAAAGGATTTGCGTGATGGACCTAAAAGTACTGGAAAACCGAGTGCCTTGATCTCGTCCAACCGGTTGACCAATTCCAGGTTTTGCTCCACTGTCTTCCCGAAGCCGATACCGGGATCCAGGATGATATTGTTGTCTGGAACACCGGCTTTACGGGCAAAGGAAACGCTCTCCATTAATTCGTGTTTCACATCTTCCAGCAGGTTGTCATACGGAACACCCACGTAACGGCCGCCCAGCTGCTGCTGCAGCGCCACCTGGGACGGTTTACTGCGGTTGTGCATTAAAACGAGCGGAACATTGTGTTTGGCTGCCACTTCACCCATGGTGGGATCTGCCCGCAGAGCCCAAACATCATTAATCCAAGTCGCACCAGCATCCAGAGCTGCTTCCGCCACATCTGCTTTATAAGAGTCGATTGAGATCGGACAGTCGATACCATTGGCGCGGATGGCTCTAATCACCGGCAGTACGCGTGACAATTCTTCCTCGGTCGTGACTGTTTGCGCTCCAGGGCGGGTGCTTTCACCGCCGATATCTAGGATATCAACACCTTCTTCAATAAATTCCTCTGCGCGTGCCAGGGCATTTTTCAACAGATCAGTCCCCACCAGCAATCCGTCCCCGGAAAATGAATCCGGTGTGATGTTAAGCACTCCCATAATAAAAGTGCGTTTTCCAAATTCAAGAATTGGTTTATCTTTACTCATGTTCACTCTCCAACCTATGGTCTGGGGGTGTCGACTTTGGTGATTCCGGTGATATCCAACTTTGCCAGGTGCTGCCTCACGGTCAACTCTGTCCCGGGGATAAGCTGATCCGGAGTTATCTCCGCCAGAGGGACGAGTACAAAGGCGCGCTCGCACATTCTTGGATGCGGAATAGTCAGACGCGGATTACAAACCTGGTGCTCATCATACAGGAGAATATCCAGGTCGATCAGCCTTGGTCCGAATCGGAAGGTTTTCACCCGCCCCATTCCTCGCTCTATCTTTTTAAGGAAGGTTAGTAACCGAAATGGAGTCAGAATTGTAATTCCTTGAAGAACCTGGTTGAAGAAAGCGGGCTGTTCTACAACTTCCCAGGGTGGTGTTTCATAGATGCTCGAACTAACTGTGATTTCAACATCCGCTGCCATTTGTTCCTGCGCCTGGCGAAGGTTGGATTCCCGGTCACCCAGGTTAGTGCCGAGCGAAATAAAAACCTCATGACCATTCTTCTTTTCCAATGCCATCTTCATGCACCGCGCACGGCATTGATCAGGTCTGCCAGTAGTCCGTATGCCGTGGTTTCTGGTCCGGGGTTGCTTTCCAGGATGCCCAGCCCGGGCAGCGTGTCCATCTCGAATTGAACGAATGAACTGGTGCCATTAATACTGTAAAGCGGGCTGGCAGCGGCAATGCGTTGTGGTGAGACTTTTGCCACAACCGAGTCTCCATGCCGTTGTGCGGTACAAACGAGCTTCCAGCGTTCACCGGCTTTAAGAGCTTCCGTGATCATTTGAGTTGTTATTCTGCGGATACCGGTTCTATTTACTTCTTCCGGTTTCAATGGGATTCCCATGAGAACTGTGGAGAGTGCGCACACCTTTATCGCGGCATCCCATCCATCAATATCCGCGCTTGGGTCAGTCTCGGTTATCCCTACTGATTGTCCGTAGGCGACCGCCTCTTCAAATGTTATTCCCTGTTCCATTAGTTCCAGCAGCAAGTTGGTGCAGGAATTGAGGATGCCGTGAAATCCCTTTAGCTCTACTGCCGGCAGAGGTCCACGGAAGAGGGAGAAAATTGGCGCGCCATCCATCACAGCGGATTCAAATAAAAATCGCCGATTCTGTTTAAGAGCCAGGGTTGTTAATTCCTGGTAAGCGTGTACTACCGGGCCCTTGTTGGCTGTAATTGCATGCATCCCTGCATCCAGGGCAGCCTTGAGATGATCCACTGCTGGCTGTCCGGTGTGATGATTGACCGGGGTGTTCTCGAACAGTACCTCCGCCGGACTTTCATGGATGAAAGACAGGTTATCTCTTGGAGTGGCAACTTTGGAAATTGAGTCCAGTGATTTCCCTGACTCCACCAGTTGTATCGCCTCGTGAATATCGATACCGCTTGCATCGATTGCCATACCATGACTACCAGTGGAGATAGCGGTAACAACTGTAGAAAATCCGAATTGCGACAGTAGAACGGATTGTTTTTTTTCCAACAGGCGTACGAGAGCTTTCCCCACGTTTCCAAAACCAACCAGGCAGACCGGGATAGTTCTCATTAAGATTCCTTGATTTTGAGAGTGTGATTGTGCCATTCAACCTTTTCTACACTTGCAGCTTCAAAAGAAAAAAATGGCAGGGATTGAGAAAACTGTGTAGAGTCACCACTGGTGAGGAAACGAATGCGATTCTCACTCAGATTTGGTGATACAAGGTTGTGTGATTCCAACAAGCGCTGCACCTGGCGGGCAATGGCAGGCGCGGGGTCAATCACCTTTACTTCCGGACCCGTAATTTTCCGGATGAGGGGGATCACAAATGGGTAATGGGTACAGCCCATCACCACTGTATCGACCCCTTTTTGTAGCATCGGTTCGAGCGCCTGGCGCAGAATTCCTTCAGTTTTTTTGCCGGTCAAATTACCCTTCTCGATCTCAGCCACCAGTCCGGGGCAGTGGTCTTGAAGGATGGTAACACCTTGTGCAAAGCGTTCTACGACCGAGGCGTACATGGCTCCCTGGAAGGTGGCGTAAGTTGCCAGCACACCCACTACATGCGAGTGCGTTTGCTCAGCGGCAGGTTTGACGGCAGGTTCCATGCCTACAAAAGGCATATCAGGGAATTCCTCACGCAGAGATTTAAGCGCAGCCACGGAAGCAGTATTGCAGGCTACAACAATCAGTTTAGCGCCCTGGTCAATCAGAAACCGGGTAATCTCTGTGGAGAATTGCCTGACTTCTTCCAGGGATCGTGTGCCATATGGAACGTGTGCCTGGTCGGCTAAGTAGATCAGGGCTTGAGTTGGCCGGACTTCACAGATGGCGCGTAAGACGGAAAGCCCGCCAACACCGGAATCAAAAACACCAATAGGATTGTACACAGACTCAACCAAGTGACTCTCCTTGATTTACCTGCAAACGCGCACGAATGTTTCGAACAACGCTTTATGACACTGGATCGCCTGCAGGTTTTCCGGGTGCCATTGAACGCCAAAGATAGGATTGGTTCGCCCCGGAAGTTCCACCGCTTCAATTAAACCATCAGTTGCGCGTGCGGTTACTGTCAGCCCGGGTGCGAGTTTTTTTACTGCCTGGTGATGAAAACTGTTTACCCCGGTGAAAGTGGTATTCATGGTCTTCGCCAGGGTTGAATCAGCCACGATTTCAACTTTATGAGCGAGGAAATACCTGCCCTTTTCTGCAGGAGTGCTGTGATTGAGTGTAGTTTGGAATTGTGCTGGGATATCAGTATAGAGTGTTCCACCCAGGGCGACGTTGAGCACCTGGATGCCGCGGCAAATACCAAAGAGAGGCCAATCTGTGTCGATTGCCATTTTAACCATCGCCAATTCTAATTCATCACGCAGGGGAGAAGGGATGCCGATAGCTGGGTTTGGCTCGCCATTGAAGTAACGTAGATCCAGGTCACCTCCGCCGGAGAGCAGAATGCCTGCATATTGTTCGCGTAATTCGGAGTACTCTGCTTGCGGGTGATCCCGTGGGATCAAGATTGGGATGCCGCCAGCACCCTCTATTGCTTTACTGTAAGCGGATTCGGGATTATTTCCCAATTCTTTGCTGGTGAAGTTTGTGGTGATGGCTATGATGGGCTTCTGCATATTACCTCGGTAGACGGATTAAAAGAAAAAGGGCGCAACCGGTTTCTGGTTGCACCCTGATGATATCACTATCGTGACGATCAGTTGAATTTCTGTTTCAAGCGTGCGCTCTTGCCGGCGCGATCGCGCAGGAAGTAGAGGCGGGCACGGCGAACCTTGCTGTGCCGTTCGACAACAACCTTGTCGATCCGCGGTGAGCGCAGTAGGAAGGTACGTTCGACCCCAATATTATTGGCAGCCACGCGGCGTACTGTAAATGTAGAATCGTTGCCCCGGTTATGCATATAAAGGATAACTCCCTTAAATTCCTGGATACGTTCGCGGGTGCCTTCCTTGATTTTCACATGAACGCTGACCGAATCACCGGTGCGTAGTTCGGGGATGTTAGGATTGACTGGTGCATCGAATGCTTTAATTAGATCGCTCATTATTTTACCCTTACTTTCAAATTTCTTGCCGTTGGGCGGCGCGAAAGAAAATTATAACACGATTCGCGGAGTGGGCAAGTGTTTTGCAAAGGAAATATTTCAGGATTGACCATTTATCTGTGCAAGTGTCCTTTGGTACAATAATATGGACGCGGATAAACTGAACCAGCGAGTTTGGATGATTTGGGAGAGGCGGGCACCATGTACATTGCACTGGATATTGGTGGAACACAACTTCGGGCAGCCTTATACCCCGATGATGGTCTGGAACCGATCATCAAAAAAAGTATCCCTACCCATAACGGAAATGAGAAACCCGAAGCGCGTCTGCTTCAATTAATCGAATCAATCTGGCCTTTACACGAGGAAGTGATTCGTATCGGTGGCGGAGTGGCAAGCCCGGTGCACCCGAAGACTGGACTGGTTTACCACGCTCCTAACATCAAGGGATGGACCAACTTTCCTTTAGGCGCAATGCTCTACGATAAATTTAAAACAGAAACCCGGCTTGGGAATGATGCTAACCTGGCCGCCCTGGGTGAATGGAAGTATGGCGCTGGCATAGGGCACCATGACCTGGCATACCTCACTATTAGTACAGGTATCGGTGGCGGATTTATCATTGATGATCGCTTACTGGTCGGGCCCCACGGAATTGCAGCGGAAGTGGGACACATTACCGTTTGGCCGGGCGGACCCATGTGCGGCTGCGGTAAACGCGGGCACCTAGAGGCTGTCTCATCCGGAACTGGAATTGTCAATTACGTCCGGCAGCAAATTAGTGCTGGCAGGTCTTCGACCCTTTCCAAAGAGTTGGATTGTCTCACTGCCCGCGAAGTAACTGCTGCTGCTCAGCAAGGGGATTTGCTGGCTATCGAGGCATTTGAACAAGCGGGGAGGTTCCTGGGTCAAGCGATAGCGGACCTTCTGCTGCTATTTGAACCCACCATTGTCGTATTGGGTGGAGGAGTTACAAAAGCGGGCGATATTCTTATGAAACCGTTACGCAAAGCACTTGTGGAGGGTGTTTTTACGCCTGAATATCTGAAGCACTTCGTGATCGCACCTGCCAAATTGGGTGACCAGGTTGGTCTGGTCGGAGCTTTAACCCTGGCGCGATCTTGATCTGAAGTCTATTTCAAACTGGGGAATTTTCTATTTTTGGTTTTTTCCACCAGTAGAAGAAAATTTTGCATTACTCCCGTCTCCGCAATGACGGTTTTACTCCCCTTAAACTATGTCCAATGATCAATTCGCCTTACCCGATCCCCGGGCTGCTCATTCCCCCTTTATTCTTAGAAAGGTTTTTCCTGAGTTGATTATCTTTGAATGATAATTGCCTCCGGAATCCGAGATTTATTGGGTAAAATTGGATTTCAAATTCACCTTAAAAAGAGACCTTTATGAATATATCAATAAAGAAAACCATCTCACTGTTAATAATTCTCCTGGCATTGGTTGGTGTATCGATTCCATGGGGACAGGTCAAAGCGCAAACATCTAATGAGGTGAGCATTTACCTGTTTTGGGGAGATGGCTGCCCGCACTGTGCCAAGGCTAAACCTTTTCTTGAAGACCTTGCGAAGAGTAATCCGAATATCAAGTATTTCAATTATGAAATCTACTACAACGATGCCAACCAGGAAATATTTCGAAAAGTGGCACAGGGATTCGGATTTGAACCCCGCTCCGTACCCACCATTTTCATTGGTGAAAAATTCTGGGAAGGTTATTCTGATGAGATAAGGGATGATATTAGTAGAACTGTTGAGGATTACCTGGCAAATGGCAGCCGGGATAAGGTGAATGAAATTCTCACAGGTGTAATCCAGACCCAGGCTCCTGTAACAACTGTCACACCTAGTCCGGAACCCCTTAAAGCCAACGAGATCAAGATACCACTGATTGGTAAGGTGGACCTCTCGCAGAAATCGTTATTTCTCAGCACTCTTCTGATCGCCTTCGTAGATGGTGTCAATCCTTGCTCCATCTGGGTATTAACCATGCTGCTGGCAATCACCTTGCACACCGGCTCACGTAAAAAGGTGATGCTCATCGGGCTCATTTTCCTCTCGGTGACAGCGGCTGTGTATGCACTTTTTATCGCAGGATTATTCACTGTCCTCAAAGTGGTCAGTTTTATCGGCTGGATCCAGGTTGTAGTCGCGCTTGTGGCGTTGTTCTTTGCGTTGGTGAACATCAAGGATTATTTCTGGTACAAGGAAGGGCTGTCCTTTACCATTGACGACAAGCACAAACCCGGCATTTACCAGCGCATGCGCAAACTGATGGACGCGGGAGATTCCTTCTGGGGGTTGGTCGGAGGAACGATTGTGATGGCCGCTGGGGTGTCCCTGGTCGAGTTTTCATGCACGGCGGGTTTCCCGGTTTTGTGGACCAACCTGGTGTCTGCTCAGAAAGTGACAGCAGCCACGTTTATTTTGCTCCTGCTCGCCTATATGCTCGTTTACCAACTGGACGAAATGATTATCTTCTTTACCGCAGTATTCACTCTCAAATCAAATAAGATGGAAGAAAAACACGGTCGTATCCTAAAATTGATTGGCGGAATATTAATGTTGTCCCTGGCTATCGTAATGTTGGTTAAACCCAGCCTGATGAGCGACCTCAACAAATCCTTGGTCATTTTTGGCATCGCTTTTGCAGTCACCCTTTTAGTCCTGGTGATTCACCGTGTCATCCTGCCCAAATTTGGAATTTATCTCGGAAGCGAATACTCAAAAAAGAAAAAACGTAAAAAGTAAATACCTTATAAAAACATTATTAAAAATATCCGGATTAAACCAGATTTTTTGATGGATGTAATATTATTCATATCATTTGTTAACTTGCCAATCGTTAAAAATAATTGCATAATACTCTTATCACTGGCTCTATTCAGAGTCTCATCTTAAAGAGGAGGAAGAATATGTTTTCGAAGAAAGCAAGTTTAGTCGTCGTAACAATGCTTATGCTGGCGATTT
>CAZSGL010000088.1:0-3328 GCA_964606265.1 uncultured Anaerolinea sp.
CAGGAGAAAAATGTCAGAATTCAATAGCTCAACCTCAGATCAGCTCATCATTACATCTAAGCGCGAATCCGGAGGTCAACCCGGCAATCACAACGCCATAAAAAAACCTGACCAAACAAAAAAACGCGGTGCGCCGAATGGTAATCAAAATGCGAAGACTCATGGTTTTTACGCCCGCCGCCTTCCCCAATCCCAGCTCGAAGGTCTCGAAGACACCACCGTTCGCTCACTTGAAGACGAGATCGAGGTCATGCGCGTCTTTTCCCGCAAAGTCGCCGAACTCGGCGCAGAAGTCGACGACCTCGACGAAGCTAAGTCCCTCCTCAACACCCTCGCCAATGCCACCGGCTCCATCAACCGCCTCGTCCGCACCCATACCCACATTCCCGACCCCACCCTCGACCCTCAATGGATGCTCCGCCAGGCATTACTGGAACTCGAAGAGGAATGGCCTGAATACAAACAATTTGGCGACCAGTTCCGCACCCCTGAGGAGATCGCCGAACTCGATGCCCGCATCGCCGCCCGCCAGGCCCGTGAAGCCGAACAGCTCAAAAGCCAAAATGCCAACCCCGACCTCCCCGCCCCTGCGTCACCTGCTGCACATCCGCCAAACTTGTAGGGGCAGGTTATAAACCTGCCCAGATGAAAATGATTCACATTTTACGATTCTCCACTCACTATACTCAGCACTCACTATTCTCGTTTACAATATGATAATAATCTGGTGCCAAATGAAGTATTGACTTTTGAATAAAACCTTTTTCACTTTTGGAGGTTAGGTATGAAAAAACAATCCAGGCGGGTTTTCTTACGCAACTTGTCATTGGGCGCCGCAACCCTGGCTGCTCAACCATTATTAGCGTCTTGCGCTGCAAAATCCGCAACAACCCTTCCCGCTCCAACTGAACCACAGTCGCAAACAGAGGAAACGCCATCCCCGACCCTGGGAGTCATTCCCGACATGTTGGTCGCTCGCGGTAACGAACCTGAGATGATGGTCAGGCAAGGCATTCAAGCGCTGGGTGGCATGGGGCACTTCATGAAAAAAGGCGCGGATGTCATTATCAAACCTAATATCTGTGTTGGCTATAATACCTATGAGTACGCCTCCACAACCAATCCATTTGTTGTGGCTGCATTGGTAAAAATGTGCCTTGAAGCAGGTGCCAAACGGGTTCGTGTTATGGATTTTCCCTTTGGCAGCACTGCTGAACAAGCCTATCGTTATAGCGGAATTGGAGATGCAGTTTCCGCAGCTGGCGGTGAGATGGAGGTTATGTCCTACTTAAAATATATTGAAGTAGATATCCCCAATGCACTTCAATATAAAAAAGCAGTGGTTTACGAAGATATTTTAACAACCGATTTATTGATCAACGTTCCGATTGCCAAGCATCACAGCATGGCCAAATTGACTTTAGGTATGAAGAACCTGATGGGAACAATTCAAGCACGTGAGAAAATTCACCCTTCATTCGAAAAGAACCTCGTAGACCTGGCCACTTTGGTTCGTCCGCAACTTACCGTCATTGACGCCATCCGCACACTGATGGATCACGGTCCAACGGGCGGCAGCCTTGATGACGTCAAAATGCAAAACACCCTTATTTTCTCTCCTGATATTGTTGCAGCCGATAGCTACGCCACCCGCCTTTTTGATATGGTTCCGGAGGACATCCCCTACATCACGGCGGCTGCGGAACGGGGACTGGGCAAGGCGGATTTGAGCGGCTTGAACATCCAGGAAATTAGCGTCAATGCCTGAAGCCAGGACCCGGCGTAAAACGCAATCCAACGGCTGGGTGACCGCCAGAAAGGTTACCCAGGCAATTGCCTTCATCCTCTTTTTCCTGGCAGTAGTTTTTAGCCGTCAGAACGGCTTACCAGCCAACCTGGCGGATTTTACCATCCGCTTAAGTCCGTTAACAATGCTCTCACACTTGCTGAGCAGCAAGACATTCCTCGCCGGCTCAGCGCTTTCGCTTATCCTCCTGCTTTCCACCCTCGTTTTTGGCCGCGCCTGGTGCGGTTGGCTTTGTCCACTTGGCACAATTTTGGATCTTTTTCAATTTTCAAAAAGTAAGAACCGCAAACAACCTCCAGAGAATTTACGTAAGCTGAAATATGGTTTATTGATCGTCATCCTGCTCTCTGCAATCTTTGGCAACCTGACCCTGTTGATCTTTGATCCGCTGACAATTTTCGTGCGCAGCACCAGCCTTAACATCCTCCCAGTTATGGATAAAGTTATTTTTGCGGTCGAAAAATTGTTGATCAAGATTCCTTTCCTGGCTGAAGCTGTTTTCAGCTTTGATGCCTGGATCAGACCAACCTTTTTTCCGGCTGCCGCAGCCTCCATCCAATATTCCTTCCTGGTCGGATTCTTCTTCATCGCCATCCTCCTGCTCAACCTGATCGCTGAACGATTTTGGTGCCGTTATCTTTGTCCGCTGGGCGCCATGCTCGGGCTGCCTTCCAGGCTGGCTCTCTTTCAGAGACGCAACAAAGCCACTTGTTCCGAATGCGGACTTTGCTCGCATGCCTGCCCCACCGCCACCATCGATCCCCAAAAGAATTACCGCAGTGATCCATCTGAATGCATCCTGGCTTTAGATTGCCTGCAAAGCTGCCAGAAGGATTCCTTTTCCTTCTTGCCCAAATGGCAGCCCGCCCCGCGGCAGGCTTACGATCCTGGCAGGCGGGTGTTCCTGTCTTCTTTGGGAATCTCCATCGTTTCTGTGGCTCTTTTAAGTTTCGATTGGATCAAAGGCAAAGCCAGGAATTTTTTGCTTCGTCCCCCCGGCGTTGTGGATGAGGCTGGGTTCCTTTCCAAATGTATCCGCTGCGGCATTTGCATCAAAGGGTGCCCCACCCAGGCACTCCAACCGGATTTGAGCCAATCCGGGCTCGAAGGTGCCTGGACGCCAATCCTCATTGCGCGTAATGGATATTGTGATTACGGTTGCAAATTATGCGGGCAGAATTGTCCAGTCCAGGCTATCCCCCCCTTATCCCTCGAGGAAAAACATCAAAGCAAAATTGGACATGCTTATATTGATCAAAACCGCTGCCTGGCATGGTCAGATCATACGAATTGCATCGTGTGTGAAGAGATGTGCCCACTTCCGCAAAAAGCAATTTCACTCGATAAAGAGCACTTTATTTTTCCAGATGGCAGACAAGTGGAACTTTTGCTCCCGGTCGTTGATCGTGAAACCTGCATCGGCTGCGGTAGCTGCGAAAACAAATGCCCGGTCCAGGGAGACGCCGCCATCCGGGTTTATACCCTCTAGCAAATCAGGCACGGCGGTGCTCCATTGCCCCA
>CAZSGL010000088.1:3428-6193 GCA_964606265.1 uncultured Anaerolinea sp.
GCGCTGATCCTCAGCCTGTGCGTTCTCCTGCTCCCCGCTGCCCCTGCCCACGCGCAGACGAAGGGTCTCACCTACGTTGTACGCGCCGGTGATTCGCTCACCAACATCGCCCGCACCTTTCACACCTCGGTCAACCGCCTGCTCCTGATAAACTACCTGCGCGACCCCAACGTCCTCAACCCCGGCACCGTCCTTGTGCTCCCCGGCTTCGAAGATGTGCAGGGCGAGGTCATCCCCGTCACCCTGCCCTTGAACCAGTCCGTGGATACCTTCAATCGCAGTACCCGCGTTCCCCTGGATCTAATGAACCGCATCGATTTCATCACCAATCCGGATGCTTTTTACGCCGGGCAGCCCTATTATGTCATTTACAAGGAAGAACTGCCGCAACTTTCCATTCCCATTTCCGCGAGCCTGACAGACCTTGAGCTCGCCGCGCAGCAGGGAGTCAACCCGTGGCTGCCCGCAGTATTCAATGACCTCGCGGGCACCTGGGAGATCCTTCCCAACGATACCCTTTTCCTGCCAGCAGACCAGGCCACTCCCGTGGTCGTGAACCCGCCAACCATCTCAGGCATGTCCGTCTCGCCCCTCCCGCTCAGGCAGGGCAAGACCACAGAATTCCGCGCCGGCGTTGATGGGGATGCGCTCCTCTCCGGGTCGCTTGGAACCTATACGCTCAATTTCTTTCCTGCATCTGACGGCACGCGGGTATCCCTGCAGGGCATCGAGCGCATGAAAGCTCCCGGTCTGCTCCCGCTGGTGCTCACCCTCACCGATCCGCAGGGCGCCGCGTATTCCATTCAGCACAACCTGCTCCTGACAAGTGTGGATTACGGTTCGGATTATCCTTTCCAGGTTGCAGATAATTTCGTTGACCCCGAAGTAACTGAACCGGAGTTAAACATGATCCGCGACTTCACCCTGCCCGCGCCTGCTGAACGCCAGTGGGTTGGGCGTTTCGTTTCTCCCAGTCCCTACCCTGACAAACTCACTTCCACCTTTGGGCGCCTGCGTTCCTACAATGGCAGTAACTTTATCTTCTTCCACTCAGGCCTTGATTTTGTCGGCAGCACCCTCGATTCTGTGTATGCTGCTGCCAATGGTACGGTGGTGTTTAATGGTGAATTGACCGTGCGCGGCAACGCCGTCGTCATCTCGCATGGATGGGGTGTCTACAGCGGTTACTGGCACCTGACAGAGTCCAACGTGGCTGTGGGAGATTACGTTGAAGCCGGCCGCAAGATTGGCATTTCAGGCGCAACCGGGCGCGTTACCGGTCCGCACCTGCATTTTGAAATGATGGTCGGCGGTGTCCAGGTGGACCCCACTGACTGGCTGAACGGGAATTACGCGGATTATTGATCCACTGAAAGAGAGTTTCCCATGGCATCCAACAACATCTCCTGCGCTTATTGCGCCACCCTCAACACCCCCTCCTCGAGCAACTGCATTGCCTGCGGCGCGCCCATTGTGCTGCCCCGTTTTCAACCTGTCACGATTACCGAAGTGACCGAGCCTTTGACCATGCCCACCACAATGGAAGCTCTCCAATCCGAAGTTCCCGCTCAACCGCTTGGCGACCAGTTCAAGGAAGGGCTGGCAACCGTTGGCGCGGGTTTAGGGCTGGCGGGTATTGGCGGCTTCTTCTTCCGCACCCTGTCTGAAGCCCTGGCAATCCTCACCGCGGCGCTGATCATCGGTTTCTGTGCCGGCAGTATCAGTCCATTTCCTGGTGGATGGTTTGTGTTCCTGCTGCTCGGTGTGGGCGGTAGTGCACTTTTAGGGCTGGCGGTTGGCTCAGTGGTCAAACGCTCGATTTTTGTCCTCTTTTCCGCACCATTTGGCGCTCTCCTGGGGGTTGCTGCCGCCCTCGTATTGAAGCTGAATTCGCCGGGTACCCCCTGGCTGCCTCTCCTCGCCATAGCCGGTGCCTGTCTGCTGGCGCTCCTCGGCGGACGCAGCAACCGCAGCGCGCGTTTTGCCGGGTATCAGCGCTTTCGCCCGCTGCTGGGAGCTATCGGCGGCATCATCTTTGGGCTAATCGGCTTCGGCGCTGGTTGGATCGTGCACTAAATTTTCATTGAGGAGCAAACGATGAATGATACGCCATTCTTTAAACTGGAAATCTTCGTCCCGGAAGATGTTGTGGATGTGGTGATCTCTGCCCTGGCTGACGCGCACGCGGGTGAGATTGGTCTTTACGACCACTGCGCTGCGGTCAGCGAAGTGCAGGCGTCGTGGCACGCCCAGGCTGGTGCCAATCCGGCGGTGGGCGAAGCCGGCAGACTCTACAGCGGCGTGGAATTCAAGATCGAGGTCAACTGCCGCGAGGAGTTCCTTGCGGATGCCATCATGGCTGTACGCGAAGTTCACCCATACGAGGAACCGGTGATCAATGTTTACCCCCTTGCCAACGCACGCTACGGCGGCACCGTCTAGAGAATACTTCTTCTTGCTGGTAACAAAAGCGCTCCCAACCAGGGAGCGCTTGATTATTATCATTGAAATCCTTATGGAGAGAGCACATCAATGGGTAGTGTGTTTGAGTAGGACAGGCACCAGGAGCCCGACCAGCGGCAGATCTTGGCATATACGGTCGACCCCGGCGGCATATCAACGTCTACAAAAGTGCGCGCACTTGGATCGCTCACATATCCCTTGATGGCGTTAGCCGGTACCGGGTTTTCTGGAGACCACAGGATCTTATAACCGCCAGCGCTGTTGGTGGCAATTTCCCAGAACAGTTCCACCGCGCCGGCAAC
>CAZSGL010000088.1:6293-9224 GCA_964606265.1 uncultured Anaerolinea sp.
CCGGAGGTTTCGTACCGGGGAAGGTGTAGGTATAAACAGGAGAATAGGTTTCGCATTTTGTGCCGTCAAAGCGGCAGATGCGGTAGTAATACTTCGTCCCCTGAACACCATCCACCCAGGCATAGCGGGCGGCGTTATCAGAAATGTAGAAGTAAGGATCCGTACCTAACGTTGGCGTATTGTTGGTCTTGGAGTAGAAGATTTTGAATCCCTTGGAAGGGTTGACTTTGGTTTCCCATTGCATGTACGCTTTGCCGTTTTCCCCACCGCTCATTATGACAATCTTTAAAGAAGGAGTGGCAGTACCCGATCCGGAGCCGCCTCCCGTGTAGATGACTCTCTGCGTTATCAAGGCTTGCACTGCAGCCGTGGCGCTGATGGCAGAAGTAGAACCCATGAAGGCAAAAATCCCCAGGTTACTGTAAAGGTCACAGCTCTCGCCGGAGACGCGGCACACACGCACATAGTAGATCTTGCCCGTGCTGCCGCTGATCATCGCTGAACGCGCATAGGGGTCGCTGGTATATACCGAGGTATTCTCCGGGAGTGTTGGCAGCCCCTGCACATCCGACCATACCACCTTGTAACCAGAGTTGAAATCGCCCACCGCGTCCCACGAGATAATGGCGCGACCCGGAGCTATTTCCAGGATGCTGGTAATCGTGATGGAACCGGAGGCAAGCGGGGATGCGGGTGCTGTCTCAAGCACAGGCGCCGGCGTGTCCGTGGGGAGGATCAAAACCGGGGTGATCGCCGCCTGTTGGGTTGCATTCGCCACCAGGGTTGCCAAATCGGCTTCCGTGATACCAGGTTGAACAGCGGCTGGTGTTAATAGGTTACAGCCTGAAAGAATCAGCAGTCCTACAACAACGATCAGGATCATGGATTTCCTAGCCATACTCACCTCCCGAATGGACAAACTTCCATTTTGATTATAGGCTGAAACAACCTGATCTGAATCTACAGGTTTGTTAATCGACTACGCGCAATAATGTGGGGTCTATTTTTCGAGGTGCATGCGGTGAAGGATGCGATGTGCCACTGGTGCCACCAGTAACCCGGCAATTACCAGGAAGACAATCCCGGAAAACAAGGAGTAAAACGACGCAAAAAGTTTCCCGCCCACTGTCAGGAGCGGGCTGACTTCCCCCATCCCCCCAAGGAGCATGGAGGCATTTAACAAGGAGTCCAGCCACGATAATCTTTCAAAACCTCGGTATCCCAGGACACCAATTCCCAATGAGAGTGTCAGCAAACCAAACGCCAGCAGGGCATGCAATGCCACCCTGCGCGTAAACGCTTTCCTGGGGATCAAAGGTTGATTGTGCCGTTCATACATGAGATGCTCCTTCCCGGAAGTTCAGGACACGCTGTGCCTCTCTCAGTATACTGTCTAGTTTTACCTTCGCAACCTGCGATTCTTCAATTCCCCGGTTTCCGACCGTGAATTCCCCCGCTGCTACCACGTGCGCTTCTTTCCACGTGAATTTGTGCAGCGTCCACTTCCTCGACTGCATCGCAGATCACCGGAAGCTGCACCAGTTGAGCAATGGCATCGCCCCTTTTAATGCGCATCAGTTTCCAGGTGTAGTTCACCACCTTTACCACTATCTCTCCCTGGTAACCGGCGTCGATCACCCCCGCGCCAATGAGGTGATTGTTGCGCCCCTTGGGTCTCACCTCCAGCATCGTTCCCGCGGGGATTTCAAAGGTCACGCCGGTGCGGATATTCCCATACGAGAAAGGCCAGAGGGTGGTATCTTTCAGCGCGCACACATCCACCCCCGCATCGGTGGGGTGTTTACGCGATGGGCTTTTTGCGTTGGCGTCGATACGGGCAAACTTTAACGGCATGTCATCCTCCTGGATTTGCGCTGATTATACAGGCAAAACCCAAACTGGTCAGAGACGCAAAAGTAAGTTACAATACCTCCCATGAACGAACGTTCACCCCAATCCTCGAAACCGAATCCTACCCGTTCGCGGCAGCAGATCGTTTCGGCTGCTCATCGTCTTTTCCTCACACAGGGATACCACGGGACCACCATGCGCCAGATCGCGGCTGAGTCCGGTATGGCACTCGGCTCGCTCTACAATCACTGTGCCGACAAGGACGACCTCTTCCGGGCTGTCTTCGAAGCTTACAACCCCTACCCGCTCCTGCTGCTCGCCCTGGAAAATTCGCAAGGGCGCGATGCTGAAGAGCTGGTTAAGGTGGCAGCCCGCCGCCTGGTGGCAGCGCTCAAGGACCGCCCTGACCTGATCAAACTGGTCTTTATCGATGTGGTCGAATTCCAGGGAAAACACCTGGCGCTGGCTTACCCACAGGTAGCTCCCGGTATGGAGAAATTCGCTTCCCGCTTGCAGCGTGATCCCTCGGCTATACGTCCCATTTCTCCAGATGGTCTGTTGCGAGGATTCTTTGGATTGTTCTACACCTTCCACATGACCGAAATGTTGCTGGGTAAACCTGCTGATCCGCAGTCGCAGAACAACGCCCTCAACGAACTGACCGAGATCTATCTGCGCGGAATTCTTACTGCCGCCTGAAACCTGACCGTACGTCCTCTAAATATTCCTTCTTGACAGTATTACGTAATACTGCTATAATAAGGGTTGTCCAGGGAGTTATCCCCGGGCAACCCGGGTTTTGTTTTTAAGGAGTTGTGAAGATGCTGCAGTTGAATCTTTGGATATCTGAGTTGGCTGACCTGACGGGAGTTTCCACGCGCACGATACGCTATTATATCGAGGAAGGGCTCCTCCCCCAACCTGAAATCCGCGGCAAGTACGCGGTCTTTAACGACGATTACCTCATCCGCTTAAAACTTATCAAGTACCTCAAGGATGCCTACCTGCCCTTGAAGGAGATCAGGAAACGGCTGGATACGCTGATGGTCCCGGAAATGCGCGACCTGCTGACCAGGTTCG
>CAZSGL010000089.1:0-5050 GCA_964606265.1 uncultured Anaerolinea sp.
GATCAAGCGTTTGATCTCATTGACCGGCATCATTGAATTTTTCTCTCCAGCTTTATAGCTCCCCCGTTTCTCAGCGATTCCCTGCGGGTTGGCAAGACGCTCCGTGATGTCATGCACTGCTTTAACGATTGTAAAAGGTTCGATTCCATGCTTGGTATTGTAAGCTACCTGTTTGGCGCGCCTGCGGTTGGTTTCCTCGATCGCAAACTTCATTGCATCGGTCATCACATCTGCATACATGATGACCTTACCGTTCACATTACGCGCTGCCCTACCGATTGTTTGGATCAAGGCAGTCCCTGAGCGCAGGAAGCCCTGTTTATCGGCATCCAGGATCGCCACCATCGAGACTTCCGGCAGGTCAAGCCCTTCCCGCAGCAGGTTTATGCCAACGAGAACATCAAATATACCCATGCGCAAATCGCGCAAGATGCCAACCCGCTCCAGCGTTTCCACCTCCGAATGAAGGTAATTTACCTTTACTCCTAGCTCGAGCAAGTAATCGGAGAGGTCTTCTGCCATGCGTTTTGTAAGTGTGGTGACCAGGACGCGTTCACCATTCTCTGTGCGCTTCTTAATTTCGCTGTAAAGATCATCCACCTGCCCTTTCGTAGGGCGCACGTCTACCTGTGGGTCAACAAGACCGGTGGGTCGGATGATTTGCTCAACCACCTGGTCAGCTTGTTTCAATTCATACTCAGCAGGGGTTGCTGAGGTGTAAATGGTATATCCCATCCTCTTCTGGAATTCCTCGAAGGTTAAGGGGCGATTATCCATAGCGCTAGGCAGGCGAAAACCATATTCCACCAGGGTTCCCTTGCGTGACTGATCTCCGTTATACATGCCGCGAATTTGCGGGACAGTCATATGCGATTCATCCAGGACCAATAAATACTCGCTGGGGAGATAATCCATCAATGTCCATGGGGGTGACCCCGCAGCCCGTTGATCCAGGTGCCTCGAATAATTCTCAATTCCTGAACAATAGCCAACTTCTTTAAGCATCTCCAGGTCATAGCGGCATCTCTGTTCAATACGCTGCCCTTCTAGCAATCGGTTGTTACCATTAAAGTATTTCATTTGAGCATCCAACTCATTTTCAATATCTATGATGGCTTGATCCAACCTGTTCTCGCTGGCTATGTAATGTTTCGCCGGGTAAATTTCAACGTGTGTCGGTTTATGGTAGATCTCTCCAGTGAGCGGGCTGAATTCGAGCATCTTCTCAACCTCATCACCAAAAAAACTCAATCGGAATGCCTTCTTTTCCTCATAAGCCGGGAATATCTCGATCGTATCACCCCGCACACGAAAAACGCCGGGGCGCAGTTCAAGGTCATTGCGCTGATACTGGCTTTCGATCAACTGCCTGAGTAAAGCATTACGCCGATAGATGCCCCCTGTATCCAGTTTGACGACGACATTCCCATACGCTTCCGGGTTTCCCAACCCATAAATGCACGAAACAGAGGCAACGATGATGACATCCTTGCGAGACATTAATGCAGTTGTCGCGGCCAGCCGCATGCGATCTATTTCTTCGTTGATATCTGTTTCTTTTTCGATGTATAGGTCATGCCGAGGAACGTAAGCTTCAGGTTGGTAATAATCATAATATGATACAAAGTACTCCACCGCGTTTTCCGGAAAAAACTCCTTGAACTCGCTGTAAAGTTGTGCAGCCAGCGTTTTATTGTGCGCCATTACCAACGCCGGCATCTGCATTTCCTGGATGATGTTGGCAACTGTAAACGTCTTGCCGGTCCCGGTTGCCCCGAGGAGTACCTGGTTGCGGTAACCGGATTTTACGCCTTTTATCAGTTCACGGATGGCATCTGGTTGATCGCCAGTAGGTTGATAGGGTGCATGAAGTTTGAAATCCATCAAAACTCCTTATTAATCGCTTTGAAACGATTATAGCACATATGTTCTTTTTAAGATTTACCGGGATTCCTGGGCAATCGGAAATCGGATTTCAAAGACTGCCCCTCCAGACGGAGCATTCATCGCGCTGATTTCGCCGTTCATTAATGACACAAGGTTTTTTGCAATTGATAAGCCTAAACCTGTACCTCCCGAATCCCTGCTTCGAGCTCTATCGTGCCTGTAAAAACGCTCAAACAAATGCGGCAGCGCTTCTTCAGGGATCCCATTGCCATCATCATGGATTTGGATCACCAGAAAGGAATCATCTTTTATCAAGCTAACCTGAATTGTCCCGCCATTTTTACCATAACGCATGGCATTGGTAAGGATGTTTTGCATTACTTGAGATAGCCGGCCTGTATCGATCAATACCGCCTGCCCCTTACTGGTTTGACCAAATTCGTAAACTATTTTGGTATTCCCCAGGGAGATCTGCGGTCGTAGAGATTCAACCATACTTACAAGTACCTCATCCAATTTAATGATCTGCATTTCCAACTGTAGTTCCCTGGAATCGGTCAAAGCCAATGTTCGCAGGTCGTCCACCAGGCGCGAAAGCACATCAGTTTGATTGGAAATTGCCTGTAAATTTTCCACGTCAGTCGGGATGACCCCATCGATCATGGCTTCGAGTTGCGCTTTTTGAACCGATAATGGCGTTCGCAGTTCATGCGCGACATCTGCTGTTAATGCCTTCTTGCGTTCATCACTACTTTGGATGTTTTCAGCCATCTGGTTAAAAGTTGTGCCGAGCGTGTGAAACTCATCCTTACTTGATATATTCACGCGCGCAGTCAAATCTCCTGAAGAAATACTATCCGCTGCTTTCATTAATGCAGAAACCGGTTTAAGTAACTGCCGGGAGATCAAAATAGCCAAAACTAAGGCTGCCAGTCCGGCAACAGAACCAGCCAAAAACAATGCCCGATTCATTCGCTCAATAAATGGAGTGACCTGGTTCGCAACTGGACCACCGTTTTCCTTCACCAACAGGTAACCAATTGCTTTTTCCGCAGGATTTGCAAGTTTGAGTCCTTCAGTCTTATATTTTCCCGAATATCGTGAACCTTGCGGATCGCCGCTGTTGCTCCATTGGACAATGCCATCAGAATCCGTCAAAGTAAACTGGTACATAGCCATCCTCGAGTTATTATTTCCTCGAGGGCTGGTATTAAAAACCGACCCCACGCCTTGCCAGCTTCCGGTATCCCGGTAATGCGCTTCCAGGTTAGTAATCAAGTTCTCGATACCGAGTAAACCACCACGGTTCATATAATTTGAAAGTTGGCGGTTACTATCGGAAGTAGTAAAAATGACAATCCCGGCAATGGCAATCAGAACTACAGCCGTGAAAGCCAGTGCCATTTTGGTAGTTAATGAGAACCTCATTTATTCCTCATCAATCCGTGAAAATCGATATCCCACTCCAAAAACAGTCTTTATAAATTGCGGATTCTTTGGATCGGTCTCGATTTTTGCCCTCAGGTTCTTGATATGCGCGTCGATTGTGCGTTCATACCCTTCGTAAGCCTCACCCTGGATAACCTCCAACAATTGCATCCTTGAATAAACCCTCCCCGGGTTTTGAGCCATCAGGAGGCAAAGGTTAAATTCTGAAGGCGTAAGCTCGAGAATATCATCACCCCGCTTTACCAACCGGGTATCGAGGTGTATGGAGATTTCCTTAAATTCCACAATCGACTGGGGCGAAGCGCTTTTTTCTGTGCGGCGCAGGACTGTTTTTACCCGCGCAACCACCTCTCGCGGCGAAAACGGCTTGCTTATATAGTCGTCAGCCCCAAGTTCCAATCCAAGCAGTTTGTCACTCTCTTCTACCCGTGCAGTGATCATGATGATCGGAATGGATTTTTGCTGCAGGATTCCTCTGGCAACATCAATCCCATCCATTCCGGGTAAATTAAGGTCAAGCAGGATCAAATCAGGGTTTTCTGTGAGGCTCAGATCAAAACCCGTGTCACCTCGTATGGCTGTAATTACCGTATAGCCTTCTTTTTCAAGATAGGATTGCAGGATCTTAAGTAGTGTGGGTTCATCCTCAATTACGAGTATCTTTTTCATAATCTGATTATATCGGTCAACACCTGGATTAACCTTTCCTTCCATTCGTCAGATTCTGAGTCGAAGCGCATCCAATACGAATTTCTGCCGGTGCGAGTGTGATAGCCGAGTGGCGGTAACTCTCGAGGAGGTATTCCTTCCGGTAAAACGGGAAAACGCAGAACAATCTGCTCTCCTTCATTTGTGATTGATGCCAGTCCAGCCTGTTCCCCCAACAACCTGATGCGTAATTGATAGAGGAGGTTCTCGACCGGTTCAACGATCGTCCCGAACCTGTCCTTAAATTCCTCGGTCAATTGCTCCAAATCGTGTTCACTGGCGATTGCAGCAATACGCCGGTAGATTTGTAA
Source organism: uncultured Anaerolinea sp. (assembly GCA_964606265.1). Classification (GTDB taxonomy): domain Bacteria; phylum Chloroflexota; class Anaerolineae; order Anaerolineales; family Anaerolineaceae; genus UBA6107. Next base: position 4,356 of record CAZSGL010000089.1, read on the forward strand.
TCGCAGGCTTTGGTCGGGGACATAATCCAGTGGTATGCTCACTGGGAGTGGCAGGTCAACACTCACCGGGTTGTGTTCTCGTGCAAATTCGAATATCTTTTGCATGGATTCCAGGTCGGGTTTATCTTTTCGCAGTTCAACGACAGCGCTTGAGAGCATGCGGGTATACAGGTGAAATCCCACGCTGGCTATATATCCGGATTGGCGGGTTCCGAGCATTTCTCCTGCGCCGCGCATTTCCAGGTCGCGCATGGCAATGGAATATCCAGCACCCAACTGCGTGTTTTCCGCAATGGTCTCCAACCGTTCCTGCCCCTCAACCGTGGGAAGTCTCTTCCTATGTTTGAAGAAATAGGCATAAGCGCGATGATTGCCACGCCCTACTCTGCCGCGCAACTGATAGAGTTGAGCCAGTCCAAATGTATCACCGCGGTCAACGATCAAAGTATTCGCATTCGGGATATCCAACCCCGATTCAATGATCGAAGTGCATAACAGCACGTCTACCTCAGCCTTGGTAAATTTCGTCATCACTGAAGATAGCTCGCCTTCGTGCATTTGCCCATGCGCTATAGATACTCTCGCCTCGGGCACAAGGGTTTGGATGTGATTGCGCATCGCCTCGATTGTTTGAACACGGTTATGCACAAAGAACACCTGCCCCCCTCTTTCCATCTCACGAGTGATAGCCTGAC
>CAZSGL010000089.1:5150-9136 GCA_964606265.1 uncultured Anaerolinea sp.
AGGTCTTTAAATACCACATCGGCTGTCAACAAGCGATGCGTACCAATGACAATATCGACTTCACCAAGAGCCAGTTTCAGGATGATTTCATCCTGCTCTTTTGGAGTTCGAAATCGAGATAACATTTCGATACATACCGGGTACATGGATAACCGCTGCTTGAACGTCTCAAAATGCTGTTGGGCGAGAACTGTGGTCGGGACCAGAATGGCAACTTGCTTGCTATCCATGACAGACTTAAACGCAGCTCTTAAGGCAACTTCCGTCTTCCCGTATCCCACATCCCCGCAGAGTAAGCGGTCCATCGGACGGGCAGTTTCCATATCTTTTTTGACTTCATTAATGGCTGTCATCTGGTCTTCGGTTTCCCCATATGGAAAACTAGTCTCAAGTTCCTGCTGCCATGGTTGATCCTTGGAGAAGGCGAAACCCACCGCGGTCTGACGTTTGGCATACAATTCAAGCAAATCCTGGGCTACCTTTACTACTTCCTGGCGTACATTTTGCTTGGTCTGGTTCCATTCAGTCCCTCCCAGGCGCGTTGGTCGTGGTGGCTCACCGTATGGTCCGATATAGCGGTTTATCCGGTCAGCCTGGTGTATGGGCACATACAATTGATCCCTGTTTTCGTATTCCACCAATAAGAATTCGCGTTCGATACCTTCCAATGAGCGCTTGACCAAACTGACAAAACGGCCGATCCCGTGATCCACATGGACAACCCAATCTCCAGGGTTTAAGTCGGCAAATGAGGATTCAGGCGGTTGATAGGTGATTCTTGTCCGCGCTCTAAGGTGAGGACGTTCCCAGCCAAAAATCTCGCTATCGGAGAACAAATGCGCCTGTGAGTCATCTTCCAGGTTTAACCGCCAGCCTTCAGTTAGCGACCCTTCAAAAAAGGTGAAGTCCCTCTCTTCGCATGACCCCTTTTGGTTTTCCCAAATCTCCTGTAAACGTGAAATCTGTCTTGAAACAATTGTGACGCGCTGATTTTTCTTACAGATTTCATCAAGGAAGTCAATAAAGTTCTGTAATTGCCCACCGAAACGGTTTTCGGGTTGAAATATCACCCCCAGGGACTCCCCAGTAGAATCATTGGTTCGTCCCAACTCGACCCACCGTCTCGTTTCAACTGTATCCAATACTTCAGACCAGGTGACGTAAGGAAGTGGGAAATCAGCGGGCATTATGCCCTCTTCAATTAATTCCCTCCGCAGTTTTAGTGCTTGTTCTTCAATCTCTTCGCCGAAGGTCTGCAAATTTGCCAGGTTATCGATGATGACCAGGGCTTGCTTGGGTAAATAATCCAGGATGGTAGCTGGCATAGGGTGGAACACCGGGATTCGAGACTCATCCGGCTTTTCTTCTTCATCTAAAACAGGAATATTCCCGGTCAAATATTCTCTCGCTGGAGTGATCATTACCTCTGCAACCGTGCTCACCGTGCGTTGCGTTGTAGGATCAAACTGCCTGATCGTTTCGATCACATCCCCGAAGAAATCGAGGCGAACAGGAAAATGTTCAGACGCTCCCCATATATCCAGGATTCCTCCACGCTGGGAGAATTGACCCTGTTCCAGGACCACATCAACTGCTTCGTAACCCTGCTCGACCCACGCTCGACGCAATTCACCTGGCGGAATGCTCAGATTGGTGTGAATTTTCCTGCTGGCAATGATGAAGTCCCGCCTTGGGATGGTTCTGGTCATAACTGCACGCAGTGAAGTGATCAGGATCGGTGGTTTATCAGGTTTACCGATACCGGGAATGTGGAAACTCACCAAAGTACTTAATGCAGTCAGGCGTTCCCTGCGGGTAATCGCACCCCAGGATGCCTTTTCATAAAACATCGGGTTTGGTTCAGGAAACGGCAGCCGGGGATTGTCTGGCAGCCAGTAACCCAGTTCATCCAACATCATCGCGGAACGGTCTGCCCGGTCAGTGATCACCAGTATGGGGATATTCAGATCGAGGCTCAATGCAGAGATAATCGCCAATCGGGCTGGGCGGGTTAAGCCCAATCCATAATTACACCGTCCGACTTTTATATCGTCCAGAACTTGAAGATATTTTGGATGTTTGCGAATTAGGTCGAGCATATCAGATCTTGGGGTTGTACCGGTTCATTGCCACTTCCAACCCTTCAGTGACAAAACATTTGACGGCTTCAACCGCGCGATCAAGGAAAGCATTCAATCCTTCTTCGTCATCTTTCCCGAATGGAAGGAGAACATAATCCGCCGAGTCCATGCGCCCGGGTGGTTGACCGATTCCCATGCGCAGCCTCGGGAATGACTTGGTGCCGAGTTTTTCAATGGTCGACTCAACTCCTTTTTGTCCTGCTGACCCACCGCCCGGCCGTAACCGGATCTGACCAAAGGGAACATCCACATCATCATGAATGATGATCAAATGCTCGAGGTCGATTTTATAAAACCGCACCAGGCTGGAAACCGCAACTCCGGAGAGGTTCATAAATGTGTGGGGTTTGGCCAGGATTATCCGATTCGTGTCCATCCTGCACATGCCAACAATTGCCTTTCCCTGGACTTTGGACAATGAGCACTTGAGGTTACTCGCAATTCGGTCAACGACCATAAAGCCGATGTTGTGCCTGGTGAGCCGATAGATTCGACCCGGATTTCCAAGACCAACAATCAGATATGGAAGTGATCCGGAAGTTTCTGCAGATTTTAATGACTGGAAGAATTGTGAAAGCACTGGTGTTTATCCTTTTTTACTTTATATGTCTTCTTTTTCGGACAAGTCCTATTCCAAATAAGGTCATCAACGAAACTCCAGCGACAATTAACCCAACTATTACGCTGCGCTGAAGCGATGCGCTCGATGTGGAAGCCGGATTATCAGGTAATGGCGTTGCAAACACAATTTCTGTAGTTGGGCTCACTAATGTTGCGATGCTGATCGAAGAATCGTTCTCCGCAATCGGTGTATTAGTCGATAGAATTGAGTAGTTGCGCACAATTACTGGATTAATATTGATTTCCTCAACACTTTCATCACGGTAATGAACACGCAATTTTATTTGATAGACTCCGTCCGTGATCGTGGTAGTATCCCATCGGGCAATCACTCCTGAAGAGACTGGCTGGTCGATGCGTCCGATCAAAAACCAGTTCAGATTGTCAACCGCTGCGTAAGCAAAGAATACCTCAGCATAATTAAACGAACTGGTGGATAGCGTTCCAGTAATTTCAACAATTCCCTGGACGGAATCACCAACGCCAGGGTAAGTTACTCTGATCGAATCTCCCTGTACCTGGGGGTTCAGACTGAGTAAAACGAAAATTACGAGACTTGATACTAATTTCGTTATCATTGCAATCGTTAAGTTTAACACACGCTATCAGGCAATGCAAATGTGGATTTATCAATTTTCCTGGCTGCTCCTCTAGACAAATTTGAGCCTTGACAAAGGGCAGGTTTGTTTATGCTATAATCTAACCATTATGGAAGACCAATCTCAGGAATTTACGGAAGAATCTTCAAAAGTAAATGTGCCGGTGCCGGCACAAAAAAGCAAATTATGGTTGTTAATTTTAATCATAGTATTGATCGTTGGGTTGATCATTACCGGCATCTTTTTCCTCGCCCGCGCAGACGCCTCTACTACTGCCCAGGTGCGTGATATTTTCATCATCTTCCTGGCGCTGGAGTCAGTTGTAATTGGTGTTGCATTGGTGATTTTGGTCATACAAGTCTCATCTCTGATCAATCTAGTTCAAAATGAGATTAAACCCATCCTTGAATCCACTGTCGATACTGTGAACACCCTTAAAGGTACCACCCAATTCTTAAGCCAAAACCTTGTTGGACCTGTTATTAAGGCAAACAGTTATTCAGCAGGGATAAAGCGACTTTTTGATCTGTTTAAGATTCTAAAAAAATAATGAACGTTACGATTATTGAAAGGAGATAAAAATGTCAGATAGAGATTCATATGGTTCGTTCCTGGTTGGTTTCCT
>CAZSGL010000090.1:0-2050 GCA_964606265.1 uncultured Anaerolinea sp.
TGCGGATCGGGTCAGCCACCACCCAGTCCAGCTTGCACCAGCCGGGGTCGTTGCACACCGATTCCCAGGTTATGCTAAGCGGGCTGCCGTCCGGGCGGAATCCCTCAATCTTGCCTGCCTTAACCTGGTCTGCCCGCCATGCTATGGGTGAACCTGCCCGGGCTTTGTACTCACCGATCACCATCTCTTCGGGAAAATTGCCGAACTTGACCTCAATCAATTGGTAATTTGGTCCCTGCATAAATTTAATCGCTTTTTCCCGCATGATGCGCGCAAGGATGGCGCAGGCTTTTTCGCGTTTAGGAGCGATGATGTTGATGCGTTCAAAGTAATCGCAATCGCCGGGGTAGGTCTGGATCTTGCTCTGGGCGGAGGAACCCGATAACGCCAGCGCTGTCTCAACTTCACCCGGGATATCAGGAAATTCCACGATCCTGCCAATGCGTTTGAAGTATTCAAGTTCCTTGTCGCTGAAATCAAGCATGGTGATCGCGTTGCCGAATACACCGGTACGCGTGTTTAGCGTGATGTCGTCTGCGTCCTTGGTTGCCGCCATGCTGGTCAGCCACTGCAGGGCTTCTTCCTCATCAATTCCAACACCGAGGCGATTGGCAGACTCGATGATCCTCTTTAGATCCTGCTGCTGGTCTTGCTTTACCTTTGCCATGATTAAACCTCCTGTGCAATAACGCAACGGTTAATTAAATAGCAGTATAGCAAATTGTGAGTGGATTGTCTGCCTAATCTTGACGATTATTCAGCCCGATTTAGTTTGGGAGATTGCGCCAGTATCTTGCGGAAAATCTCAGCCTGCTCCAACGCGTCAGTCAAGGCATTATGCTTGAGAGGATGTTCTTCGAGGAAATGCGTGGAGATGTGCTTGAGTGAGGTCTCTCCCCAGTTTACGCCGGTTTGCCCCATGAAGTAAGCTTTTATATCCAGTGCGCTGTGACCAAAGGGGTTTTCGCCCACGTAGCGCTGGAAGTACTCATTGATAAACATCCAGTCGAAGGGGGCGTTGAGTGCCACGAAAATGGCCTTATGCGTCGCGGGGGTAACACCTTTCACCCAAGCGGCAAACTTATCCATCGCTTCCTGCGGCGGGAGCCCGCTTTGCTTGAGGGTCTCCATGCTCAACCCGTGAATTGCCATCGCTTCAGGGGAGGTGGTTTCTCTATCTGGCTGCAGTTCGGCATAAAAAGTAATTGAGGGATCATCCACTAGGCAGGCGCCGATGGAAAGCAAAGCATACTGACCGGGTGTTGGTCCGGCTGTTTCTACATCCACACAGATGAATAACTCTTCAAGCATCGATAGGATTATAACAGCCTACCTGCAGGCATGCGTCTTCCGCCTTACTTTACGGGCAGCGACATATCGCAGGCTGAGGGATAGTATTCATGGTCATTGAGCACTTTTACAAACGCCTTGTCTGGTAGAAGGTCAATGTCCTGGTGGAAATAGTCTCTCAGGATAAGGCGGAAGGTATTTACTGGAGTGATTGTCTCGTACAGGTTAGCCTGCATCTCTGGCGGGAAATAGAAGGCGTTCAGGATCTTGTGCTTATCATACGCAGTAGTAAAAACATGGGCAGCATGGTCGCTCTGGAGGATGATTAATGGTGCTACAGTTGAATCCTCGATAATCTTGTCCAGCATTTCGAGTACTCGCTTGTTGATATAGGTGATCGTATCCGTGTAGTTTTTTAGATTCTTTTCCGGATCTTCGTTATATCGGTAATTACCCGACTCGTCAAAAACGTACGGTCCGTGAGGAGCATTGATGTGGGCGTATACAAAGTAATTACCCTCCATCTGCGGGAATTTTTCGATGGAGTCAAACATATAGGTTGTCTGGTAGTACCAGTATCCAGAGATAATATCGTAACGTTCAGAATTCAAGTTATACAGCTCAATTGGGATGCGTATCATGCTGGTTTCAAGGTACATACGAGCGAACTGAATTCGGGCGATTCTGTCTTGCATTCCACGTCCTGTGGCAACGTTCAGGTAGATATCCGAATTGGGGATGTCGTTTTCCGATGAAAACG
>CAZSGL010000090.1:2150-8985 GCA_964606265.1 uncultured Anaerolinea sp.
AAACCTGGGTCTTGTTAAAATTCCATAATGCCAGCAGGGGTAAAAGCCCGAACAAAATGCCAAATAATGGGAAATGAATTAGTTTTGAAAAAAATTTCATCGGTCATCACCGCGGTTTACCGGAATTAATTCACCTGCCCGGGGGCAGACACTGAATTCTATCACCGAAGGCACCGGGCTAAGGTCAATATTTATCCGACCATCTCACAAAACTGCCGGGGATCGGTCAACACGAGGATGGAGGACGCCGCTTGACCCGTTTTCACTTGCGGCTGTTCCACGTACCAGTGCCTCAATAGCGCCGCCGCGCCTGCAACGAACTGATCGACCTGGGTCTGTGTCAGGTAAATTCTTTCACGGTTGATCACCTCACGCGTGTGCTCATCATCCCGCTGGTAATAGGTCTTGATATGCTCGATTCGCTGCCGCACCCCCGCTGGCAGCAGGAAATCCAGGTAATTCACCGGGTAATCGCAATCCATAAACACACGCCAATACAGGCATTCCGGATGCTGCCGCACGTATTCAAAATCAAGCCCGTACCAGTCTTTCTTGACCTCCCAGATGAAATCCTTGTCAGCCTCGAAATTGGCTTTGAAACGCTTCTGGGTGGGCTCGCCGATCCACAAGTACCACAGGTTATCTGTGACGATGTGGCAAAAGTACCCCATCAGGAAGGAATAGCGCGCAGGGTCAGATCCCGGCCAGGGCAGGTCAGCCAGGTGTTGCCGGTGGAAGTCCAGGTCAGCCAGGTCATAAGCAGCGCTCTTCGCGTTTTTAAAGTGCGTCACCTCGGTAGGCGGGGTGAACTTCTCCCACTTTTCATCCGGCATGCCCGAATCCGGGGCGATGTTCCCCACAGCGAATGCAGCAGCATCCAGGCTGGGGATTGTTTCAAGCAGGGCTTCTGCGATACGTAAATGCACGATCCAGGTTGCCATGGTTCCTCGCTACTGTTACCAGGTATTTTACTGATTATAAAGGCTGAAGAAAATTTACGCTCATCACGCAAAAAGCTGAACTGCCACGCTGTGGGTATTGCACCTGCAAGTATAATAAATGAATAATCAGCAAAAATCCGGAACAGGGGTGTTTACATGCTCAATTTCGCGGTCTGCATTTTCCTCTCTGCGTTCCTGCTCTTTCAAATTCAACCCATGATCTCAAAAACCCTGCTCCCGTGGTTTGGTGGCGTACCCGCTGTCTGGTCATCTGCGATGTTGTTTTTTGAGATTGCCCTGACGGGAGGGTATGCTTACGCCAATTGGCTGGTAAATCGGAAAACGACTCAAAAGCAAACCATTATTCACCTCATCCTCATGGGGGTTTCTGTTTTCCTTGTCATTTACTTGTGGAACATCTGGCCTTCACCCATCACACCGGCTGCCAGTTGGAAACCTGGGACCCTCACCTCCCCGTTTCTTTATATCTTTTTTCTGCTCACCATCAGCGTGGGGCTGCCATTCTTTGTCTTATCCACCAACAGCCCGCTCATGCAGGCATGGTTTAGTCGCAAAAATCCGGGTCGCTCCCCCTATTGGTTATATGCCCTTTCAAATATCGGTTCACTCATTGGATTGATCCTCTACCCTGTCGTGATCGAACCCTTGTTGACCATCCAGTGGCAGGGATGGATTTGGGCAGGCGGTTACCTCCTGTTTGTCATCCTCGCGGCATACAACGCCATCCAGTTAAGACACCTTGTACGCGCCCCACTCCCTGTCGAATATGACCCGGATCCAATTGCCATGCAAAAACCCGGGAAACAGACACAGACCCTGTGGATCGTTTTGAGTGCAACCGCGTCACTTATGTTCCTGGCAGTCACCAATGAGATCGCCCAACAGGTGGCTGTCATCCCCTTCCTTTGGGTACTTCCCCTGGGCATCTACCTGTTTTCATTCGTGTTGGCGTTTTCGAGCCGGCGCTGGTATCAGCGTAAGATCTATACGCTCTTGTTTTTGATCGCTGCTGTAAGTTTGATCTACATCCTCCTCTACCCTTCCACAAATTACATCGTGCAGATTATGATCTACAATTTCCTCTTGTTCACCATAACCATGATCTGTCATGGGGAATTGTACGCCTTGCGCCCGCAAGCTTCCCATCTCACCCGTTTTTACCTCATGGTCTCCATCGGTGGTGCCATCGGTGGCATCATTGTCAACCTAATCGCCCCGTACATTTTCCGCGGTTTTTGGGAGTTTAAGATTGGCTTGGCTTTTGTCGGGATTTTACTGGTGATGTTTTCATACCCGCGCGCGCATACCCGTGCGGCAGCCTTTTACCGCAATATCGTCAGGGTGATGGCAGTTGTGGTAGCTTTTTCTTTGGTCTATTTAATTTTCTTTTCCACCAGTAACGATCTGTTTGCCCGCAGAAATTTCTACGGCGTCGTCAATGTTCTGCAAAAGGAGACCGGAAGCGAGCAGCACAACGCTAACCTCCTTGTGCATGGTACCACCGTTCATGGGTTTCAATTCCTTGATGCAAAATTAAAAGATACACCAACAAGTTATTTCGGCACCGACAGCGGGGTTGGATTGGCCATTCTCAGTAATCCCCATTATGGTTCAGGCATGCGCGTAAGCGTCCTGGGTCTTGGTGTAGGCACATTGGCGGCTTATGGTCAACCCGGGGATTATTATCGTTTGTACGAGATCAATCCGGTAATTGTCGACCTGGCGAACGGTCAGGGGGGTTATTTCACGTATATCAAAGACAGCCAGGCATCCACGGATATTGTCCTGGGTGACGCGCGCATCTCCCTGGAAAATGAATTAAAAGCCGGCGTGGAAAATGATTTTGATATCCTCATAATCGATACTTTCAGTGGTGATTCCCCCCCGGTTCACTTGGTGACCAGGCAGGCATTTGATATCTACCTGCAAAATCTCGCTCCTGATGGTCTCATAGCCGCAAATATCAGTAACAATCATCTTGATTTTCGGCCAATTTTCTGGCAATTGGCGCAATACTACGACCTTGAAATGGCACTCCTTCAGGATCCCGCACAGAATAACCCGGCTGCATATCCTTCGATCTGGGTCTTGCTCACCCGCAACGCCGCCCTGTTGCAAGCCCCAGCCCTGGTGAACAAGGCGGATCGCATGGAGGGGTACAGCACCGATATCCGCCTCTGGACGGACGATTACAGCAACCTCTTCCAGATTATCAAGTGACCTTACGATAGTTTAGGGGAAAGTAAACCTGGCCAGCATAACCCCACATTTTGCAGGGTACACTTTGAATGCATGGATGCATGCAAAAAGATGTACAGGGTAGACCCGGGGTCCTTTCGATTAAATTCCAAGCGGAAAAGTTATTTACACTGGTAGTTCTGGATTAACCATTGGAAGTCCAGGTCTTCATTGGATTTCGCTGGTAAGGATCCGTCATATTTCTCCAGGAAGGTACACGCTTCCCTGGATGGGGTTTCAAAATTCGCGCTCATAATTTCTCTTACAGTTTTCCAGTTTTCTTCCTCGGCAAATGCCACCATAAAGGGAAGCATCTCTAATTTATAAAAAGGTTTCATACCGATTTCATATCGGTCGATTATTTCCTTAAACTGGCCGTTTTCCAGCAGTTGGGAGATTTTCTGGAATTTCATGCACCATCCATTCTTATTTTCTTGAGGAAAGTAAGAGTCAAAAAGCGTTTCGGTTTCTGCTTTTGGAGAAAGTGAAATATTTCCCGGATTGGAAAAACGCCCCAGTTCAAAGGATTCCTGGGGGATGGTTGGTGCATAAATATCCAGGTTGTTCTCATCCAGAACTGTAAAGCAAGAATTAAAACCAGCAGGGGTTACCCCGTAATCGAAGAGAGCCACACTGCTGATACTCTTTGATTTGTCGCTAATGAGGGAAAAATTAACTGTTTCAAACCGATAGATATCCTCTTTGATTGCATCAAATCTATCCTTTGAGAAACTGATTGCATGATCAAGATTGGTGGTCGTGCTTTCAGGTGAATAAAACCAGTTAATTATGGCTGTAAGCGTGGCGTCAGAAAAATATGAGAACGGCAAATCATTTGAAATGATAAATGCGCCAGGCTTCAACCCTGGAATGCGTTCGTGGAGTTGGTTGATGTAAGAGGATACAAGTAAATGCTCTTGCCTGAACTCATTATTCACAACGAATTGTTTTCCCAACGCAATGCTTATAAAAATAGAAGCAATGAAAATTACGCTTTTTTGGTTTTTAAATAGGCTCAAAACGGATGTCAATAAGAGTGCGCTTCCGAAGATAAACGGCAACGTAAATCTGGAGAATAGTCCGTGGAGTGATAACTCCAATCCTGTAATCCAAAATGGCCAACCCGCAAGCGCTAGAGAAATGAGAGCAATCACTCCCCCACGTATAAAGAATTTATCATCAGAGGTTTCAACTTGGTTTTTATTCTTAAATATCCTGAGCGTGAAGATTGTGATAACAAAAGTAATGATTATAAACACGGAGGCTGCCAGAAAAACCAGTCTCTCTTTTTGCTTCAGAACCAAAAACTGGATAGGTTCAAACCAGGTTAAGATGGAAGACTTGAAAATATCGCCCGCAAAGCTTTTTGCTATCAGTACAAATCCCGAAAAGAAATCTTTTTGTACAACAGACAGGTTTTCTAGATCATAGTTATAGGTCTGAAATTGAAAAACAAAAACTCTCCAAATGACCGCCAGTACCAGCACAATTAACCATGGCCAATAGAACTTGAACACCTGCCATGCCCTCTTGTGTATCGGTCCTTGCTTATTAAAAATAAACAACCACAATATGACTGGTTGGATGAATATCAGGCAAAAAAAGTATTCCATCATAAACAGGTTTGCCGCGGTCAATAAGAGTGACAGGAACATAAAGAGGGTTTGGTGTTTAGTCTGGAAGGCGGCTTTGATCAGGAAAATGGTTGAAAGAATGAAAAAGGTATACACAAGATAGGTATGACCAAATGTCAATGAAATTGGCATCAGTACAAATCCAGGGTAAACCAGGAAAAATACTCCCCCGATTAATGCTGGCAACTTCCGTTTAGGCCACAGGGTTAATATGAACCACCGGAAGGATAACGCCGTACTAATTTGAGTCGCCAGCCCGAAAAGGTGCCATGCCAGTGCGGATTTTCCAACCAAAGGCATAGTTATTTTAAATAGCCATCCTAATACAGGCCTGTTAGTCTGGTAATACTGCGTTAATCCCTCAATTCCATATTTATTAAAAGCACTGAGGAATACCCAATCATCCGAATAAATCCCCAGGAACGGAATGAAGATACCGAAAGACAAAATACCAAACAATACAATAATTGCAGGAGCAAAGAAACGTGAGCTGAGAAATCTGGTCATCAGAAAAGGATGATCCTCGTGAACTTCAAACTATAAGGGTCAATAAACTTATGCACATTAACCAACCAAATCGTATTGTTTTGTGAGATAGTGATAGTAGATTAACAAAGTGTCCCCCAGCATTTTTATGGAATCCTTGAATAATTTTACCCGGCTCTCGTCCCTATAATTAATGAATTTAACAGGAATATTTACTACAGAGTATCCGAATTTATCCGCGAGGAACAACACTTCTGCATCAAAACCGAATCCATTGATGATTGTCCTTTTGAAAATATTTTGTCCAACAGCTCGCCGGAACCCCTTGAGTCCGCATTGCGTATCGTGCGCCTTGGTTCGGATCAATATATGGATCATTGCGCGGAAGGCTTTGCTTAAAATCAATCGAATTCTTGGGATCTTTATTTGCACAGCGTGACCTTTTTCATAGCGGCTGCCAACCACAATATCATATCCATTCCTCAGGAATTCAACCCCGGTTTTTATCACCGCAAGGTCATAGGGCAGGTCAGCGTCTGTAAAGAAGATGTACTCTCCACTACTCGCAAGTATGCCTTGCTTAACGGAATAGCCTTTCCCGGAGTTCCTGGGATTGTTGATCAAGCGAATACTAGCCGCGGAATTCTTAATCACAGTTAAAACTGCTTCTGCTGTCTGATCTGTGCTCCCATCATTAACCACAATTATTTCATAAGTGTTATTGCCCGGATTAAATGTCTCAACAATCGTTGAGAGGATATAAGCGATATATTTTTCCTCATTGAATGCGGGAATTACCAGAGAAATTTCAATGGATTTGTGCATTACACATCAAGGACCGTGGGATATGCTAGGGTTGGAGAGACTAATAGACAATTAAACCTCAAAACAAGTCTTTATTCCTATTGGGGGGATCAGTAAACCAAACGTAACCAGAGAATATTTTTTGAAGCTGATTGTTCAATTATACCTTTGAATAAAAACGCCCCACTCTTGAGGAGATTACTTGATCAATGCCTCAGAAATAATTTGCGTATCAAAGCCGTCTTCATTTAGTCGTTCAATCATCCAGCCAATCACAACATCATCCTGGGGTTTCTCGATATTACACGAAGACGTATATCCAGTTATTATGCCTGACTCAAAGCTGAGTGTTAATAAGTTCAATTTAATCCAGTTGTTACAATAGATGACGCTGAAATAACCAAATTGGTAAAAAGGAGGCTTTACCCTTGCTTGTTCAAGCGCTTCCTTTTCAGTTGTTAGCCCAACATCAACTCCGGTGCCAAAAATCGGTTGGGTGTCGATTTCATTTTGCAGGAATGAATTGCCAAACATCCAGGTTGGTTTGTCGATATTCAAGTAATCAAGGATTGTGGGCGAAATATCAATATTTTGAATGTTGGAATTTCGTACGCCTGCATAATCGCCATCTGGAAAATGGATCAGTAAAGGAATTCTTTCTGTGGTCACCCACCTTTGTCCATGGTCGCCTCCAATAATGATCATCGTGTT
>CAZSGL010000091.1:0-4555 GCA_964606265.1 uncultured Anaerolinea sp.
TCGAGGAAATAGCGGTCATGCGAAACGATCAAAACGCCGCCTTGCCAATCTTTAAAGAAATCCTCCAGCCACTCGACGGCTTCAATATCCAGGTGGTTGGTGGGCTCATCCAGCAAGAGCAGGTCGGGCTGCGAGAGAAGTAGTTTTGCCAGCAGAGCGCGCGTGCGCTGCCCACCCGAAAGTTGTGGAACCGGGCGTTTGAAATCCGATTTGGTAAAGCCAAGACCGGTTAACGTCATGCGCAGTTGATTTTCATAGGTATAGCCGCCGGCGTGGTCAAACGCGGCTTGCAGGCGGCCGTATTCCTCAAGCAGCTCATCAGATTGAGCTTCACTTGAGAGGCGCGCCTCCAGGAGATGTAATTCGTTTTGCATCTGGATCAGGGGAGCGAAAACCGAAAGTTCTTCTTCCCACAGGGTCAGGTTTGAATCCAGCACAGCCTCCTGGGGGAGGTAACCGATGCGCGCGCTGCGGGCATGGTTGACAATCCCGCCAGAGGACTCTTCCTCTCCAGCGAGGATGCGCAGCAGGGTGGTCTTGCCGATACCGTTTGCGCCCACCAGTCCGATGCGGGCACGGTGAGGAATGGAAAGGGTCACGGAGGTGAAAAGATCCACAGGTCCGAAGGATTTTGAAAGGTTTTGGGCTGAAAGGAGAGGCATACTTGTTCACCAATGGTAAATTGCGCACAAAAAGTATACCATAGGGAATTAATTCAAGAAAAAACCCTGGCCACGGCCAGGGTTTTTAATTTGGATTTGATTATTGGAGAACTTGCCAGAGATAAAGTTGATTATCAAATCCGGCGGTGACTATCGATTTGCCGTCAGGCGAAAATTTGACCAGTCCAACTGCCGACTGATGCCCGGGGAAAGTCCCGAGCAGCACGCCGTCTGAAACACGCCAGATCTGCAGGGTATCCTCCACGCCGACCGCGAGCAGGCGACCATTGGGAGAAAAGGAAAGCGCATAAGCCGAGGAAGGCAGGACAATGGTTCTTAATTCCAATCCCTGGGCGGCATCCCAAAGGAGCACCACCGGAGAGAAAGTTCCATTGACTGTTTTACCGGCTGCGGTGGCGAGCAGGGTGCTGTCTGGAGATAATATAAAGGAAGTCAGAAAGTCTTCGTGGTTGAACACAGCGCTTAAAGCGCCGCTCTCTACGTCCTGTAATTGAGCCGTGCCGCGGGCATGCCACAGCATCCACACCGGGCTGGCGGAAAACCCCGCATCAAATACCGGAGCGGCAGTCTCAAAGCCAGTTAATCGGCGCACCTCTGCATTATTCACAATGCTATACAACACTACTTCCCACGCTTCTGCCTGGGTGACAGCCGTGTACTTCAGGTCTGGTGAAAATGTAACGTTGGCAATGCGGAAACCGGGTGTTCCAGAAGCAATGACCGCATTCCCGGCTCCCAAATCAACCAGCGAATAAGACAACCAGTCTGCGGAGATAACCGCCGCGGTGCGCCCATCGGCAGCGACAGCCGAAATGCGGCCATCGTTGACGCTGTACACATACCGCGTGGCAAGTGTAGGAACATCCAGCGTGGTAACGCCAAAGATTTCAGCTCCGCCGGAGTCAGTTGTTTGTGTTACAACAGAAAATGATTGACTGTCGTTCGTCCAATCCAACCGCTGTGGGTTGGAAATGGGTACTTTTTGAACGATGACCAGGTTACTGACATTATTATCAGAAATTGCCACCGCGGTGGTTTGCGGTGTAGACGGCGCAGTAATTGACGCTTCCGGTGATGTGATGAAAGAGGTTGTTGGTGATAGGGTATCCTCCACAGGCGGGGTGACTTCCGGTAGATCACAGGCGGAGATCATCAGGATAAAGAGGATGCAGAGAATCCTTACCGTTGTTTTTGCAAACATGAGCACTTCCTTTCAGTGATGCTGTCAGTCGTCATTATACTTCGGTTAGTTCAGCAGGTCGTCAATCTGTTCCTCACCCCATTCCACGGCTCTATCCTTTGCCTGGTTGAAGAGCTCTTCGAGCATGTCCATGAAGGCGGCTTTGGCGTTGTTCAATCCCTGGCGGATCAATTCGCCAATTTGCATCTGCCATATTTCCAACTGGTCTGTAATGGCGCTCTGAGCCTGGGCACCGAGATCTCCCACTTTTCCGGTGAGGAGAACCGGTCGCTCGTTCAACCCGAGCACAGCCGTCCCGGATGAATCCACCGGGACGGGAATGCCAGTTTTATTGGTCAGCACAACCATATCAACCCCGTAAGCCAGGAAAGAACCCGGATGGAGATTGGTGACACTTACGGGTACACCGTTGTCGCCGTCCTGCGTGCGCCAGAGGAAACTCTTGAGGTTGCCTCCCTTTTGAAAACGGAATTCCTGCACAGACCCGGTTGTTCCCTGGATCTGACCGATGGACTTGGCGGTATCAAGAGCGTTTGCCAGGTTGCGCAGGGCATTGGCGGTGGAGGTCTGCGGGGTCACATCCGTATTCCAGAAAATGAGCTTGACAGAATCCGCTCCCATCAGGCTGATGCTGGCGCGCACCAGCATATCTGCTTCCACCTGGGCGTACTGGATGCTGCGGTTGCCGGCAAGGACTGCCAGGTCAGAGGCATTCCAACCCAGGCTGGTGATGTAAACAGGCATGCCGCCCAACTGACGCGCGAGTTCCTGCACAGAGCGGATATCACCGATCATCGAGGAGGCATTGGTGGTCACAGTTGACGCGCAGGCAGAGGAGATACCCGGAGCGTTAAATTCGGGAGCAGCGCCGCCCCAGGCGGGTTGATACGAGATGGCGTCAGCAGAATTCCACCCGCGCGCGCCGTGAATTTCCAACAGGTAAGTCAGAGGGTTAACCGCACAATCTCCAGCCGAGGGGCTCACGAGACTGCCGACCCACACGTCATCATTCGGGTCAGCCCTCGTGATGATTTTTGCAGCTGAGCGCAGCAACTTGGTGTAAAACACAGGATCCGGTTGAAGCGCGGCTCCAGGGGTGGAGGGCATGAGCATGCCAGCCTGGCTTGAGGGAGTGTTAATATCTTCGCCAATTTCCCATACATTGATCATTTCGCCATAATGACCTACAGCCGCCCCAACAAATTTTTCCCAGCGCTCCCCAAATGCCACCCGGTCAACTGTACCTCCGGACGAGGCGAGGTAGGTTGGCCCGCCGGTGAGGACAGCAACTATGGTCAATTCTTTTTCATAAGCAGATGCAATGAGTTGATCGAGAGGTCTGACCGCGTTCCAATTATAAGTATCCTGGGCGTATTCGATTTCGCTCCAATTTAACGCGACCCGCACGAAGGACGCACTTGAGCTTTGAATATTGACTAGCGAGAATTCAGTATTCTCACTGTTGGCAGGCATGCGGCCTGCCAGGTCCACCCCGAAACCCTTAATGCGGGATTGTTCGGCTGGACCGAATGCCGAAATTGAAGCCAGCCCAATGCCGGCGATAAGACCAATTGGAATAAAACCCTGGATAAAACGCGCAAGCAGACTCATAGGTAAATCTCCCATGTTAGGGTTGCAAGTTTGAAGCCAGCGACTTCGTGGAGAAACCTATGGAATTGATGGTTCGGAACTGGATCTTTTAAGTTTGATGAATTCCACCAGCGCCCATGAGGAGATGAGGAATGCCAGGACCAGGATCGCGATGGAGAGGTGGATGGTATCCAGTAACCCTGCCACCTGGCTCGCAACTGGCGCGAAGGTGGCGCCGTTATTAACGAAACTGCCGTGATAAAAAGCCACACGATTTTCCCAAAATGCGCTCAGGACGGCGATGCCTGCTGTCTGACCAACCGTGCGCGTGAGGGAGAGCAGACCAGACGCCACACCGAGATGCTCGCGTGTGACCGAACCCATCACTGCGCTGTTGTTCGGCGATTGAAATAGTCCGATGCCGATGCCCACCGGGATAAAGCGCAGCAGGTAGCCCCAGGTTGAGGTGGCTTCCGAAAGAGTGCTGAGAGCAATATAACCGATAATCAAAATCAACAATCCCAGCGTGGTGATGGGGCGCGAACCCGTACGGTCAGACAGGGCACCGGAAAGCGGCGCGATGATGGAAACACAAATTGGTGTGACCGCCAGCATAAGCCCGGTCTGTTGGGAGTTGTAATGAAGGATATTTTGCAGGTAGAGGGGAAAAAGGAGGGCGGTTCCAGCGGTGCACAGGAACACCATAAATCCGGTGATGAGATTGATCGAAAATTGGCGGTTCTGGAACATTTTTAAATTGATCATGGGATGCGCTGATTTGTTTTCGATCACGATAAACGCGATCAAAGAGCTGATTGCCAGCGCCAGCAGGGCAAACACCAGCGGATTGTTAAAACCGCTATGCTGGCTGACCGATAAGGCAAAAAGCAGCGACGCCATGAAGACAAACATCACTCCGGCGCCGGCGAAATCGAATTTCTGTTGGGAGCGGGTTGTGTCGTTGGGGATGAACCTGATCACCATGAAGACCCCCAGCAGACCTACCGGAAGATTAACAAAGAACAGCCAGTGCCATGAGAGTGATTGAAGGATCAGTCCACCGAGGGTAGGTCCTGTGATG
>CAZSGL010000091.1:4612-5973 GCA_964606265.1 uncultured Anaerolinea sp.
TCACCAGCACAGCGCCAACAGCCTGCAGCACGCGAAAACCGATCAACCAGTACACCGATGGGGCGATGCCGCATAAACCGGAACCGATGGTGAAGATGATGATGCCTGCCAGGTAGAGCTTTTTCTTGCCGATCATGTCTGAAAGGCGTCCAACGGTGAGCATCAGGGTGGCAATAGTGAGCATATAAGCCAGCACCACCCATTCCACCAATGCCAGGGGTTGCTGCAGGTCATTGACCAGGGTATTCAAGCCAATATTGACGATACTGCCGTCTATGGTGGCCAGGAAAACACCCATGGCGACCGAGATCAACACCATCCATTTGTTCACGGGTTTTGCAGTGACTTGGTTCATTCCAGAAACCCCTCGATAAAAACTGATTATAGCATTTGAAGCCTTAACGCTTGACAAATACCCGCTCACAGCCCAAAATAATTATCATAGACAGGAGCTTCCCATGACCGAACTACCCATCTTCAAGATACTCACTTTACTCGCCCGCCCCGCAGCCGGGAAGAGCGAGATTATGGATTACCTCAAACGCACCCCACTCGAAGAACGCAACCGGCGCTTCCATGTCGGCGAGATCAATGAACTGGATGACTTCCCAATGTTGTGGACGTGGTTCGAGGAAGATGCCTTACTGGCAAAAATGGGTAAGCCCAGGCTGCACACTGATGGCGAGGGTTACTTCCTGCACCAGTACCAGTGGGATTTACTTATCGAGCGCATCTGCCTGGATTACCAGAAGTTGTTGCGAGACAAACCGGATTTTCACCAAACGCATACCGCGCTAGTTGAATTCTCACGAGGATCAGAACACGGCGGTTATAAATCTGCATTCCAGCATATCATCCCCGAAGTGGCTGAACGGATGGCAGTCCTTTACCTGGATGTCTCGTGGGAGGAATCCCTGCGCAAGAATCGAAAACGCTTTAACCCCAACAAACCAGACAGCATCCTTGAGCACGGGCTGGAAGACGCCAAGCTGGAGCGCCTGTACAGGGAAGTGGATTGGCAGGAGGTCAGCAACCCTGATTCACACTGGCTATCGGTTGCAGGAAAAAAGGTGCCCTACGAGGTCTTTGACAACCACGATGATGTAACCACTGCGCGCGGAGAGGAATTAGGTGCAAGGTTGGAAGGCTGCCTGACGCGATTGTGGGAAAACTACCTCAAGCGTTAATTAACCAGGATAATTCACGGGGACGATCACCTTAACAGAGCGGGGTAAAACCGTAAGGGTGATTGGAGTCTTGCCAAGCAGTTCACCATCAGACTGTACGAACATGGCTGGTGAGGTTTGAATGCTTAATTTGCTCACCGCCGAGAGGTGGTGGTATTTTGGAGTGCGTTTTTT
>CAZSGL010000091.1:6073-8961 GCA_964606265.1 uncultured Anaerolinea sp.
CCGAGGCGGCGTTTTTCACTTCGGCGGGTATTGGCAACCATGGTACTGCTGAAACCCACCCCAAGATTCATGGCATGCAGGTGGTCTCCCACTTCCATCAGGTCCATGCGGCGCATCTTGTGAGTACCCGTAATAGTACTAATGGCGCGGATAGGGTTGGTCGAGATACGGAAGTGGCGCCCAATTGCGTTCCAGGTGCCGCACGGGATGATACCGAGGGGAATGCTGCTGTGTGCCAATCCCCCAGCCACCGCCGCGATTGTCCCATCCCCGCCGGCAGCCACCACCATGTCGATTCCTTTGGCGGTTTCCTCCTGGATGAGCGTGCAGTAATCCTCTTCTGGCTTGGTGATGTGAACACGCGTAGTCCAGCCGGCTGCGTGAAACCGACTCTCGACGAGCCGGCGGAAGATCTTCTCGTTTATCATCCCGGCGACCGGGTTGATTATCACAAGCGCAATAGAGGATTTGACCATAAGTTTATTATAACCAAATGCGCTCCCAATCCTACTGAGAACTCCCCTGATACTGGTATATTTAACCAGTGGATAATGCTATCAGTTTTGAGTGCGACTCGCGTGTAGTAAACATAAAAATGAGTGACGAGGTGAAAAATGACGGATGGGAATCTACTGTTGACGATTTTTTTCAGGCATGACCAGTCAAAGAACCTGGATGAGATCCAGGCGTACTTGCGCGAATCAGGATTCTGGAAGGAATTCCCGCCACCGGGAGCCGAAGTTGTCTCCTGGTATGTGATGATGGGAATCGGGCATGTGGTCACTATCAGTGTTCCACCCGCCAAACTGAGAGAGGTCAACATGGCTATTGAAAAACGCGCCTGGCCTGCTTTCCGCACGGAAATCTACACCACGTATGATTTTTTACCATTCAGGCAGGGATTCCTCGATAAGTAGCCCGGATCATGGGTTTGAGAAGGAAGCAAGATGGGCAGCCTTGAAGTATATTGCCAGTTGATCATAGACACCGCCAGGGAATTGTGCGCGAAAGGATTTCTGAGCGCCACAGGTGGGAATCTTTCATTACGCATCGCGGAAGAAGGCGGGTTTGCCATCACGCCGAGCAACTACGATTATCTGAAAATGGTGAAAGCAGATATTTGCATCCTCAGTTCCAACCTGGAAGTGATGGCAGGAACCCGCACACCGTCAGTGGAGAGCGGCATGCACGCAGCCATCTACGCAGCACGCCCGGATGTGAACGCCATCCTCCACACTCACCAGGTTTACCCCAGCACGCTGGCGCTCATCGGCAAACCCATCCCGGCATTATTCGATGAACAGGTGCGCTTTCTCGGCCGCTCCGTGGAGATCATCCCCTACGCCCCCTCGGGAACTGGAGAGCTTGCAAGAACCGTAGCGCGCCATGTAAAGGGCGGGGATAATGCGTTCATCATGGCAAATCATGGGGCACTGCTGTTTGGTACTGACATGGAACGGGCTGTGCATAATGCGGCGGTGCTGGAAAAATGCGCTCTGGCGTACCTGTTGACGCTGTGCACTGGTCAAAGTGCCAGCACCATCCCGCTGGCGGCGCGCGAAGTTGCTTTTTCCCGGCTGCGCGAGGACCAGCAAAAGTACGAAAAGTAAACCGATTCTCCGGTAATTAGAACAACGGGCTGTAGCCTACCAGTAGTGATGCACCAGGTCGTGTATGTATTTGTCGTATATTTTCCGTACCTGAACCATGGTAACGGAAGGAATTGAAGGCAAGTCGGCAGCGCGGGTATTGTCGTCGGCTTGTGCAGCAGTTTTAGCTCCCGGTATGGCACACGTGACTGCTTCGAACATCAGGATCCAGCGCAGTGCAAATTGCGGCATGCTCCATCCGGCAGGGAGAAGCGCGCGCAGTTCCTCCACAGCTTTCAACCCTGTTTGGTAATCCACCCCGGAAAAGGTTTCACCACGGTCAAAATGTTCGCCATGCCGGTTATTTGCGCGGTGGTCGTCGGCTTCAAAGGATGAATTTGCGGTCAGTTTACCGGTCAACATACCGCTTGCCAGGGGTACCCGCGCGAGGATACCCACTTGTCGCCGTGTGGCTTCAGCAAAGAACAATTCGCAAGGTCGCTGGCGGAAAATATTAAAAATGATCTGGATGGTTTGAACGTTCGGGTACTCAATGGCTTTAAGGGCTTCTTCCACTTTTTCAACGCTCACCCCGTAGTAACGCAATTTTCCCGCACTCACCAGGTCATCCAGTATTCCAAAAGTCTCCGGCATGTAATAAACCTGTGTTGGCGGGCAGTGGAGTTGAAGCAGGTCAATAGACTCGACGTTGAGGTTTTTCAGGCTGCGTTCAACGAAAGCGGTCAAATTCTGGCGGTTATAACCCTCGGCTGTATGCGGATCCTGCCTCCGCCCGGCTTTGGTAGCCACGTAGATGGTTTCTTTGCGTTCCTTGAGCAGCTGCGCCACCAGGCGTTCCGAACGCCCGTCGCCGTAAACGTCGGCGGTATCGATAAAATTGACGCCGTTATCAATGGCGCGATGCAGCGCAGCCAGGGAGTCCTTATCGTCAACATTTCCCCAGGCCCCGCCGATCGCCCAGGCGCCAAAAGAGATGGTTGATACATTCCAACCGGTACGTCCTAATTTTCGATATTGCATGGTGTCCACCTCCGGAATTCGCCGAAAACAGTTTCAAAATGAAATTCTTAACCTCATTCTATCCGATTGCGCTTTATGATGGTAACGCAGTTAGACGAACAAAATGCTCAAAAAGAGTCCCATTGCGGTGCTAAGCCAAAGCAAATGCCACAGCGGCTTCAGCATGGACCCTTGTGGTATCAAAGACTGGAACCGGACAATCTGATTGTTTGACCAGCAATCCGATTTCCGTGCAGCCCAGGATGATTCCTTCGGCAC
>CAZSGL010000092.1:0-8874 GCA_964606265.1 uncultured Anaerolinea sp.
TCAAGGAAAATTTCTTCATGCATTAATTTTGAATCAGGGGAAATCCCTGGTCGAAAAGCCATATTGCCCAGATTATCACGATCCAGCTTGATACCCGGGGCAATCTGAATCAATCCGAGGCCGTTTCTGTATCTTCGGAAAACCGCGCGCTCAGTGATGTAGATGGCTTCCTGACCGCGGTCTTCTGCAAATGGTCCGCTATAGGAGACCTGTTCAACCATCGTTGGGAATTTTTTGTGTTTTCCTTCTTTAAGGATAACTGTTTTACCATTTGGCCAGCTCATTTCGAGGTTTCCGGCGGTAAAGGTACCACTGAAGATCACTTTTTTGGCGCATTGGCTGATGTTAATGAATCCCCCAACACCGATGATCCGACCATTAAAACGACTCACATTAACATTGCCTACCGTATCCACCTGGGCAAATGAGAGGAATGCCAGATTCAATCCTCCCCCATCGTAAAAATCAAACTGATAGGGTTGGTCAATAATTGAAGTGTAATTGATGGCAGCCCCGGCGTCCGAGGATGGAATTCCGCCAATTAATCCCTGTTCGTTGGTTAACACAATACTATCCACAATCCCTTCTTCGGCAGCAATCGTAGCGATTCCTGTGGACACACCCGAACCGAGGTTACAGATAGCACCAGGGGACAATTCAAGGGCTGCGCGCCTGGCGATTATCTTCCGGGGATCGAGCGGAAGAGGTGTAATTTCATCCAATGGGACTCGTATTTCTCCCGCATAAGCCGAACTGTATTCCATTTGATAAGTTTGTCTTTGAAGAGGGTCGACAACAACGAGATCCACCAACATTCCGGGTATTTTGACATTTTTTGCTGCCAGGGTTCCCCGCTGGGCGATACGCGCGACTTGGACAATAACAATTCCACCATTTCGACGAGTTGCCTGCGCCATTGAGAGCATTTCACCAAAAATAGCTTCCCGTTCCATGGTCACATTGCCGTCTTCGTCGGCAGTGGTGCCCCTAAGAAAAGCAATATCAACGTTATATGGCTTGTAAAAAATCCATTCTCTTCCTTCAATATTCTTTAGTTCAACCAGATTTTCAGTGGCGCATTTACTTTGCCTGCCACCGTTGATCCGGGGATCAACAAATGTATGCAGACCAACCTGTGAAAACAAACCGGGTCTTCCTGCAGCCATTTCGCGCATTAATTCCGAAAGTGCACCTTGAGGGAGCGTGTACGCTTCAACCGTGTCTTCTTCCGCTCGTACCTGAAAAGCCGGGCTATTTACCAAAGCCCCGGTAACGATACGTTTCACCAAGCCGGGGTGGGCTAAATGCCCAACGCCCTGGCTGATATTATCGCCTACGCCAACGGGATGTAGGAGGGTTAATTTTTTGGGATTGCTTTCCTTGAGGTATCTTTGTTCCAGTGCAACAATTAATGCTTCAGGAATGGCGTGACCACCGCCGGACCCACCAATTAAGACCGTATCTCCATCATGGATGTAACTTACAGCTTTTTCGAAAGTGACAACTTTCAATTCAATTCTCCTTGTAGAGAAACCTGATCAAATCTAAAGGGATTTCTTAATCCTTTTTACTTCCTCAGCTTCAGGTCGTTGCTTGTAAAAATCGTCCAACGGGTAACAACCGGAAACCAACCCTTTACGCGGAGCTGTTGTGCAATCACTAAAAGTTCGGCAAATGTGATTTCGCACTAAAGGGCGACCTGCAAGTACATCGGCGGGTAAATCAGGATAAGAAAGGGTAGAACGCCCCAAACCCACAAAATCGATTTTCTTTTGACTCACAACCGCTTGTGCCACGTTAGGGATCCAATCCTGCAGATAACTGTAACCAGAACCGACTGTGAGCAGGTTCGGTGCTGCAGATTTTAACTCAGCCGCAACCTGAATATGCCGGGCAACCCCTACAATCGGGTCTTCCGGCGGCAGGTAGCCGTCACAGGGTGGATAAAAAGCCGGCCGTGTGAGGTGAGGATTGTAATAAGGGCTCGCCGCCGAGAAGTTGACCAGCTCAACCCCAATAGCTTCCATCATTTTCATCAAGGCTATCGGTTCATCCAGTTTGATCTCTCCCAGGATGTCAGGATCCCCGCCGAATGCATATGGGTAATGACCAGTTTCATCACGGTATTCCATCATTCTACCCACATTTTCTTCATCTGGTCTGAAAGGAGGCATATCAAAACTGCTGAAACGGACACCAATCTTCAACCCCGGGCACTCACTTTTAATCCCGTTTACAATTTCCTGCATGAAACGCGTGCGATTTTCAAAACTACCACCATAATTTCCTGGGCGGTTTACTGCGCTCAAAAATTCATGCCCCAGGTAACCGTGGCAATGTTTTACATCTACAAAATCAAATCCGATGGTATGAGCGCGTTTCGCAGCCCTGACGTAGTAACCGATTAGATCATTAATTTCCTCATCAGTTAATACTGAGGATTCCGGATCGACATTAAAAATTTTATCCAACAATGGATGATGATACAAAATCTTGGGTTCGAGTTTGGTCTTGATATTGGGGCGGCAAAAGCGACCCGAATGTGTAAGCTGTAATCCGACCATTAAGTCATCAACCTGCCCAAAATGTTGCTTGTGTTCATTTACTAAAGCCTGCCTTAAAGTTTCAATTTCCCGCATCGTTTCATCAAGAATCATTAATTGATTCGGATTAGCTCGTCCATCTGGCCTTACTGCTGCGGCTTCTCCGCCCCAGATAAGTTTTGCGCCGCTAAGACCAAATTTTTTCCATCTACGGAAAACGAGGTCTGTCGGTCTACCATCCGTTGCGGCGTCCCAACCTTCCATCGGTTGAATACAAAAACGATTGCCAATTTTCGTTCCATCTTTAAAGATATAAGGGTTAGCCAATGGTCCTTGTGGAGCCGGGATAATTTCCTGGTCCAGCGGTATTTGAAGATCTAGTGATTCAACATGATTTTTGAAATCCTCAAATGTTTTTAGGCGCGCAATGTGCGGGTATGTTTTTTTCATTTCCTCGCCTTGTTATGAGATTGGAGATTTTCCAGAACGGACTTTAAGAATCCATTCCAATACTTGTTTGGTCTTTTCGGTGATCAGCCCATAGTTCCCTGAACTGATAGATTCCTTGGTAAAAAGTTTGCTACCCATCCCCACACAAGTGACCCCTGCTTTGAACCAGTTTGTGATGCTTTCTTCTGTGGTATCCACGCCACCAGTTGGCATTAATCGCGCCCAGGGCATTGGACCGAGAACATCTCTTACAAATCCCGCACCACCAATTGCCTCGCCGGGGAAAATCTTGCAGATTTCCGCACCAAGTTCTTCGGCAGTTGAAATTTCGGTGGCAGAACCGCAGCCCGGAATATAGGCTACTTTTCTGCGGTTACAGACACGCGCGACTTCGGGATTTAGCACAGGACCAACGATAAAGTTAGCGCCTAACTGAATGTACAAAGCAGCGGTTGCAGGGTCAATGATTGATCCCGCACCTAATATAACCCGATCATCAGATTTAAAATGGATGACCAGCTCTTTAAAGACCTCATGAGCCAAATCTCCCCTATTGGTAAACTCAAAACAATGGCCACCACCTGCTGTGCAGGCATCTACTACAGACACAGCGACACGGAACTCGGGATGGTAAAAAACAGGTACCATTCCGGTTTCAATCATTGTGTTGAATACTTTTAAGCGAGAGTATTTTGACATTTGGTTTTCCTCAATTTTCAAAGTTAACGACTTACACGACCCGATCCATCCCCCGCCATCAGTTTTTCAACTTCGGCAATTGTGACCAAGTTGAAATCTCCAAAAATGGTGTGCTTAAGAGCCGAGGCAGCAACCGCAAAGTCTAGAGATTTCTGAGGATCTCCCGGGTATGTATTTAATCCATAGATCAAGCCACCCATAAAACTATCCCCACTGCCTACTCGATCCACAATATGGGTAACGTCATAAATCGGAGCTGTATAGGTTTTTCCGGAATGCCATAGGATTCCACTCCAGGTGTTGTGCGAAGCAGAGACTGAACTGCGTAAGGTGATGGCAACCGCATTTAGCTTGGGGAATTTTTGCGCAAGCGCTTCGCAAACATATTTATACTTTTCAGCAGTTACATTGCCACTTTTGATGTCTGTATCCGGTGCCTTGATACCAAAGACTTTTTCCGCGTCTTCTTCGTTGCCGATTGCCACATCACAATAGGAGACCAGTTCACTCATCACTTCTGATGGCGTTTTTCCCCATTTCCACAGTTTTGCCCGATAGTTCAGGTCACAAGATACGATGATCCCCATTTGGCTTGCAGCCTTAACGGCTTCAAGGCAAACCGCTGCTGCACCTGAAGATACCGCCGGGGTAATCCCCGTCCAATGGAACCAGCTTGCATCTTTGAAGATGGCGTTCCAATCATACATACCTGGGGAGACTGTTGAGAATGAAGAATCGGCACGATCGTAAATGACCTGGCTGCCGCGCATGACTGCCCCATTTTCAAGGAAGTAGACCCCTAATCGGTTGCCTCCCTGTAAAACGTGATGAGTGCCCACGTTATATTGACGAAGATACTGAAGACATGCCTCGCCAAGATCGTTTTTTGGTACACACGTTACAAATTCTGTTTCCATTCCGTAATTGGATAGAGAGACTGCAACGTTGGATTCACCCCCTCCATAAGAGGCATCAAAGGTTCTTGCCTGCCCAAATCTCTGTTGATTTGGGGGTGAGAGGCGCAGCATAATCTCACCAAAAGTGATAATTTTTTTCATTTACCCTCTATAAACGGTGAATATGGAATCCGCCATCCACATCAATGATCTGTCCGGTAGAATATGGCAGGTAATCCTCGGCGATGGCAACTATGGCTTTACCGATATCCTCAGGCTGACCCCAGCGTTTTATCGGCAGAGGTCCTTCTTCTATCAACTTGTCATACTTGTCTTTTACAATTTCGGTCAATGGTGTTTGGATAATTCCCGGACGAATCTCGTAAACATTGATACCTTCACTGGCAAGGCGATCCGCGTAGAGCAGCGTATTCATAGCCACTGCAGCTTTCGAAACACAATACTCTGCGCGGCTGGTACTGCTTGTGTAAGCGCTGATCGAGCCAATATTCACAATTTTTCCAGAATCAATTTTCTTTTCCGAAATCAGGTCAATCATTCTTTTTGAAACGAGTTGGGTGAGAAAATACGGACCGATGGCGTTGACCGCTAAGACTTCATTCATGCTCTCTTCACCGATTTCAAGCATATCCATTCTCACACGCGGTCCGATGCCGGCGTTATTGACCAATAGATCAATTTGCCCGAACTTATCAAGTGTTTCGTCTACAATCTTTTGACGGTCAACGGCAACGGTTATATTGGCCAAAACAACCAGACCGTCAGAACCCTCTTTTTTGACAAGTTCAAGTGTTTCAGCTGGCGGATCAGGATTGCCAATATCATTAATTACGATGTTCCAGCCTGCTTTTGCAAGTTGAATGGCAATACCTCGCCCAATTCCCCTGCCGGATCCAGTAATTATTACAACTTTCCTTTTCTTTTCCATACCGCCTCATTCGTATTACTTCTGAATTATCAGGATTATTCTTTGGATTAATCCCAGTCAAGGAAGGTTGGTAATGTACCCCTGTTTCTCAAGGAACCAACAATTCCATCCGGGAAAAACATCAAGACAAAAATGAGAATCAACCCGGTAACCACAATGTTCAGTTCTGTTGCACCAAGTTTGGATACCACAAACTCATTTACAGCCAACATAATTGCAGCACCAATCACAGGTCCGCTGACAGTGCCTTTTCCACCCAGAATTGTATTTAATACAATACCCGTACCAATTGCCACTGTGAGGAAAATGGATGGTCGAAGATAAGTAAGCGAATACCCATAGATTGCGCCTGACATTCCAATGAACAAACCACTTAACCCGAAAGCCAGGATCTTATACATGCGAGTCGGAATCCCGGCAACTTCTGCCTTGGTCTCGTCTTGAGAGATTGCCCGCAGTCCTAATCCAAACTTTGAGTGTTTGATGAAATAAGTCATCAGGATGCAGAGGACCATGATTACTAGCATGTAATAGTAAAACGGGATTTTGGCTATCGCACCATCGAGAGCTATCATAGGCATCGGCAACCCATTTACCCCACCTGTTTTTTTCCAGTTATCCAGGGTTTCGGCGACCAGTAAAACTAAAGCAATTGTAGAAATGATGAAGGTGCTTCCTCGAGTTCGCAGGGCGATCAATCCAAAAAGCAGACCTCCGATCATCGCCACAATTCCAGCAACAGGTGCAGTTATGAACGGGGATATTTGCCAGAACACAAAGACCATCCCTGAAAAATAAGCTCCAAAAGCAGTAAAAACATTATGACCAAGTGAGATATACCCGGCATATCCACCGATGATATTCCAACTGCTGGACCAAATGATGTAAAGGAAGCATATGGTCAGCATGTACAACCAGTAATTCAGTGCTCCAGTTTTTAATTGAATTAAGGGGATAACAATCAATGCCACCAATATCAAGATTGGTAGTCCTGCTTTCATCCACCTATGCGCAATTGTAAAACGGGTAATGTAGGGAGTCAGCAGGAATAAAAGCCACAACCCAAGCACTAAAATTATCATTGCTTCTCCCCATTTTTCAATCCAGGGAGGAGGCATTAGAATGCCGGACTTGGTCAGTACAAATTTCCAAATTACAAAAAGAAGCGAAATCAACAACGGGAATATGAAGGGTGTAAATGGACTCTTCCTGGATATTTGCATGTCCGTTTGTTCTTTCGAATCAACAGGTAAGCTATTTGCCATTTAACCCTCCACCTTTTTACCAAAGAGCCCTTGAGGTCTGAACAAGAGGATTAAGAAAAGTGCCAGGTAAAATGTAATTGGCGACCAGGTAGCCCCAATGTAAAAGCTAACAAATGAAGCTGCAGTCGCAAGTAAAAATGAACTAACCAGGGCTCCTACCAGGCTGCCCATGCCGCCTAAAACAACCAAACACATGATCATTCCAATCCAGGCTACATGTTTTGCGGGATAAAAAGTAAAAACAAAACTGATGAGTGATCCAGCCGCACCCGCCATTGCTAAACCAATTCCAAAGGATAATGTCGAAATCCAACTCACATTGACGCCAACAACCTGGGCAGCATTGCGGTTTTGCATGGTTGCGCGCACTGCGTTACCAATTCGGGTATAGCGAAGGAACATCCACAATCCCACGATCAATACAATGCTAATTATTAAGGCATATAACTGGCTTTGAGGGATAAAAAACGGTCCGAAATTGAACGAGGTTTTTGCGTATTCAGGTGTTGTTGAGCGGTAGATCCCAGTGAAAATAAATGCCAAAATACCTTCGATGACCAAACCAGTCGCAAATGTGATCAGCACGGTAATATCAGTAAATCTGGGGTTATCGGCGCGTGAGGCAAACAAAACTCGATAATAAGCCATTCCTACCAGGAACATGACCGGCATGGTGATAGCCATCGAAAGGATCGGGTCAAGGTTAAGGGCTTTAAATAACCAGAAAGCAAGATACGCTGCCATAACAATAAATGCTGAGTGGGCAAGGTTTACAATTCGCATAACCCCAAAAATTAAGGTCATACCTGAAGACATCAGGGCGTAAACGCCTCCCAATGCCAAGCCAAGAATTACTATCTGTAAAACCTGTATCATTTTATTTCCTCCGTAGCGAGCGGATTACGGCGTTTTCCAAGGTAGAGCTCCTGGATCCGAGGATCGCTAAGTACTTCCGATGCAGGGCTTTCAAAACTATTCGTTCCCAGATCCAATACCACACCGACATCAGCGATTTGGAGACCTTTACGCGCGTTTTGTTCGACGAGTAAAATAGTCATCCCATTCTTTCGTAAATCTGTGATGGTCGAGAAAATTAACTGAACCACTTTGGGAGATAAACCTAAAGATGGCTCGTCAAGCATGATCATTTCTGGCTTGAGCACCAGCGCCCTTGCGATTGCGGCTAATTGCTGCTGACCGCCTGATAATGTCCTGGCAAGTTGGGAACTCTTTTCTTTAAGAATTGGGAACATGGCAAAAATTTCTTCAATCCTCTGGTTGACGAGTCGACCATCTCTAAGGATAAAACCACCCATGCGAAGATTTTCTTTAACGGTCATATCAGGGAATAAACTGCGGTCGGAAGGTACATAAGATAACCCGCGTTGTAACACCTGATCTGCCCGTAATCCGCTGATTTCCTCGCCTTTAAACTCAATTTTGCCTTTTCGGGGTTTAAGCAATCCGGCAATAGCCTTAATTAAAGTGGATTTTCCAGCCCCGTTTGGACCGATGATGCAATAAGTTTGACATGATTCGACGGTGAGTGATAACCCTTTGAGAATATCGGGACCGCTTCCGTAACCAGCAACAACATTGTCAATTACGAGTGTTCCCATATTTCATTCTCCTAAATAGGCTTCCATTACTTCGGTATTGTTTTGGATATCTTTTGGACATCCTTCTGCCAGTACCGTTCCATAAGCCATGCATATTACAGGGTCGCTTATTTTCATCACAAGGTCCATATTATGTTCAACAATTAAGAATGTGATGCCTTTTTTGTTTAGCTCCAAGATTCTATCGATAATACTTTCAAGCAAAGTGGGATTCACACCACCTGCGGGTTCATCAAGCATAATTAATTTCGGGTCAGACATTAGTACAGAAGCAAACTCCATTAGTTTTTTCTGTCCATAGGATAAATTCTTAGCTTTTTCCTGTGCAAGGTGGGAAATTCCTACAAAAGAAAGCAGTTCCATGGCATGCTCAGTTTCATGTTTTAACATGCTTGAACCAAACATATCAAAGAATCCCTTTACCTGGGATTGAATGACCATGTTTTCTAAAAC
>CAZSGL010000093.1:0-8737 GCA_964606265.1 uncultured Anaerolinea sp.
CAATTTTCGCATTATTCTTTGCCAGGTAGGCTGTTACTTCAATCTCAAAACCAAATCGTTCAGAATCGATGGGCATCGCCCGTAATAAGTCGCCGCGAACGGCTTTGTAACAGGTTTCGACATCTGTTAACCTTAACCCGTTGGAAAGATTGGAAAGAAAAGTAAGGGTTTTGTTGGCCAGGTAGTGTTGAGTATAGCGCGAGCCGTGTGCCCACCGATTTATAAAGCGTGAACCAAATACAGCATCCATTTCTTTTTCGCGAAATACCTGTAATAGCGTATTAATATCGTGCGGGTCATATTCAAGATCGGCATCCTGGATGATGATCACATTTCCACTAGTCGCTGCAATTCCTGAGCGCAAGGCTGCTGTTTTTCCACAATTTTCCGGTTGAAAAATCACCTTGAGCCGGGGTTCGTTTTTGGCATACTCGGTCAAAATATCTCGGCTGTTATCTGTTGAACCATCATCCACCGCCACCACTTCATAAATGTCCGGAACAGCGCCGAAAACCAGGGAGAGGACCTTGGCAAGCGTACGGGATTCGTTGTAGATCGGGATGACAGCGGATAATCTGGGTTCCATAAAACTCCATGTGGAAATGAATCTTTACATTATAACCGTTGCGTCACGAACACTGTCATAGTTGAATTCCCGCGGTTCCCCCATAGTGCGTACGGAACAAAGGTCAGGCTTTCTCCTGGCGGATTACTCCCTTTAATAATTGGGACACCGCCTAACACATTGGAATCGCTGGTTGCATAGAGGGCTCTGGTACCCAGGGTTTGTTGCATAATGTCAACTTGATTGTCGATACTCTCCAAGCAATAGAGAACTGGACCGCGTGACAATGCCAACCTGCCCCCGCATTTAGGGATGCGGGAGTCCTGCTCAAGAACACGGATTGGCATTGTAAATTGGAGTTCAATAGTGTCTCCATTAAAGAATTCTCTCTCGATTTGCATCCATGCTGATGAACCAAAATTTAATCCACAAGCGGCATTTTCGCTTTTCTTCATTCCAACCATATCTGGCTGGACCACTCGACCATTTACACGCACAGTGCAATCCTCAGCCCATGACGCACGGCGTAAGGAGAGAACGAACAATGCGGGTTTATCCATTTCAAAATTCACGCTAACTTTGCCATCCCACGGTAACCCGGATTCCATATGCAGCGAGATAGTCTGACCGTTATCCAGCGTTACATCGCAGCCGATATATTGATGCACACGAATCTCATCCTCATGGACACTGACCGCATGATCCGCGATACTCGCCCATACACGCGATAAATTTGATGGGCAGCAGGGAATGTCATACCAGGGTTCACGCTTGTATTGCGCGCGTGTCGTTAGGGGATTGTTATAAAAATACGAACACCCATCTAACCCAATCCCAACAGAGGCAGCATTATAGAGCTGCCATTCAAACAGGTCATCAAACCTGGATTCGCCAGTGAGCAAAGCCATTTCATGATTCCACAATATACTGCCAAGAGCAGCACAGGTCTCGTTATAAGCCAATTCCGGGTCCAGTTCATAATCCTTACCAAATCCTTCAATGAGAGGCAGCGAACCGATCCCTCCTGTGACATACATCCGCCGGTCAACCATTTGCTCCCACAAACCTGTCAGACGCGGGAGGTCAGAATTGTCATGTTCATCCATGGCGAGCATGGCGGCAGCCGCGTTGAGGTAGGTAAACCTCACCGCATGCCCTACCGGCTCAACCTGCTTATCCACTGGTAAATGCTGTTGGGTGTACTTCCCTGAGAGAGCACTTATCGCAAAACGCAATGGAGTTGACCACGGGACAAGGTGCCTGTTATGAGCTGGCAAACGGAAGCTAGACGCCTCTGGATGTGTTTGAGTGTACTTTTTTCGCAGAGCATTGACAGTGTTCATCCGGCCTGCGCTCCACAGAGTCTGCAAAATGAATCGCAGCCAGAAGACTCGAATCCTTCCCCGCCGCTGCAGAAACCGCTTCGCGAGTTCACGGTATCGCGAGATACCTGTTTGCCGGCTTAGATGTATAAGGGCAATCTCAATTTCTTCGTGTCCATCGGTGTAAACAGACGATTCACCCCAAAAGCGGTCAACCAGCAGGTCGGCGGCTTTTCTGGCGATCCTGAATAAACATTCTTCACCGGTTGCGCGGTAGTGCCAAATTCCAGCTTCAATGAGGTGACCGAGACAATAGAACTCGTGCTCAATTTGTAAATTCTTCCAGCGTGTTGTGCCAAAATGGATCTGGTTATAAGTGTAGAGGTAACCGTCATTCTCCTGTGCCTTCTCGAGAATGGCAATGAAATCATCGATCAATGCTTTCAATCGTGGAGACGGGTCGTAAATCAAGATGCGCGAGGCAGCATCCAACCACTTATAGGCATCAGAATCTGCAAAGAAAAAGCCCTCGCGGAAACCTTCTTTCAAACCGGCAGCAATGCGGAAGTTGTCAATGCAGTGAGCCGCTTCAAGCTGTTCCCACTGATGAAAGATGGCAATCTGTGAATTCAGAAGTAATCGTTCAGCCCAAAAACCGTTAGTTACTATTGCTTGCCTAATCGGGCGTTCATCCATTAACTAACCTCATGAGTTCTTATCTACATTGATTTTACATATATTTTTAATATATCGATTGGTTATAATCAAAAACATAGGAAACGTGAGGCTTAAATGGATAAATTTGATGTTGTGGTTATTGGTGCAGGTCCGGGTGGGTATGTTGCCGCCATCCGCGCGGCTCAATTGGGATTAACAGTCGCCATTGTGGACAAGGAATGGCTCGGGGGGGTGTGCCTGAACATCGGCTGCATACCCTCAAAAGCTTTGTTAAAAAATGCGGAGGTTGCGCATACTTTGCGGGAACGCGGTAAGGATTTCGGTTTCTCCTTTGATAATCTCAAGTTGGACTATGCTACTGCGGTCAAACGCAGCCGGCAGGTCTCAGACCGCCTAACCCGCGGGGTTGGATTCCTGATGAAGAAATACAACATCCCCGTGGTAATGGGAACCGCAAAAATAACGAGTGCCACAACGGTCAATGTAATCGCGGCTGATGGCACTGCTCAAGAATTGAGTGCAAGCAATATCATCATTGCCACGGGTTCTCAACCTGTGGTGGTTCCGAGTATTACAGTGGACGGCGAAAAAGTGCTCACCTACCGTGAAGCCATCCTACAGGAGAAACAACCAAAGTCGGTGGTGATCATCGGCGCAGGTGCCATCGGACTGGAATTTGCAACCGTTTGGAATTCTTATGGCACCGAGGTCACCCTGGTTGAAATGCTGCCACGGATTGCCCCACTTGAGGATGAAGAAGTCAGTGCAGAACTTACTAAATCTTTCACCAAGCGCGGAATCAAGAGCCTGGTGGAAACACGAGTGCAAAAGATAGAAACCACCGCGAAAGGTGTCAAGGTGTCTGTCAGTGGCAAGGACGGAGAACAGGTGCTTGAGGCTGAACAAGCGTTGGTTGCCATTGGCTTCAAACCCAACAGCGCTAACATGGGGCTCGAGGAAGTTGGCGTAGTACTTACTGAACGCAAGCACATCCAGGTGGATGAACGCATGTCCACTAATGTGCCGGGTATTTGGGCGATTGGAGATGTAACCGGAAAGTTGTTACTCGCTCACGTCGCATCGACGCAGGGTATCTTGTGCGCCGAAGCTATTGCCGGGCTGGAAACTCAGCCAATTGACTACGCCATGGTTCCCCGCGCCACTTACAGCCAGCCGCAGATCGCCTCCTTTGGTTACACTGAAGCCCAATTAATCGAACAGGGTAAAACAGTGAAGGTCGGTAAGTTCCCGTTCCAGCCAAATGGAAAAGCGCTGGGTATGGGAGAATACGCAGGTTTTGTGAAGATCCTCGTCGATGACAAATATGGTGAGATCTTAGGCGCTCATATGATCGGTCCCGAGGTATCTGAGCTGTTACCCGAACTCACACTGGCGCAGCAAAACGAATTAACCATTAGCGAAATCGCTCATAACATCCACGCCCACCCGACACTCAGCGAGGCATTGATGGAAGCCGCTGAAAACGCCGAGGGAAAGGCAATCCATATTTAATTTTTAACTTGATTTTTATACCAACTCCTGCATAATTATTGGATAACCCAGGAGGATCTATGTATACAGATCAAGATATCGCAAATCTCGTTGCTCGTGTTCAACAACTTGAACAATTGGTTGCCAATCGTCCTGCGACTTCTCTACCGCAATATGGCTTGCTTTCAAAGAATTTTCTTACCCGCGCTTTTTCGGTGTGGGGGCTGTCCTTCATTGCAAGTCTGCTGATAGGCATCGCATTTTCCTGCCTAGGCGCCATTCTCGGGCTCATTTTCGGCGGATCAGTCCTCGGCCTCTTTGAGAACTTCGGCAGCCAATTCGGTTTCTAACACCATTCAAACATGTGCAAATCTCTGAAGAGCCCGTGTATGCGGGTTTTTTCATATAAAACTCCAATACTCTGGAATTATGGGTGAGAAATTCGCTATGCTATAATCTCATCTTGAAAAGCAGAGGTGTGTATGGTTTTTAAGAAGATAAGCCAGGTTTTCGGGGGAGACCCGCATAAAAAGGAAATCGAAAAGTATTCCCTAATCGTTGATCAGATTAACGCGCTTGAGGACACTTACGAAACCTTGTCTATTGATGACCTCAAATCCAAAACTGATGAATTTAAGCAGCGAATAGCGGAAGGTGAAACGCTGGATGATCTCCTGCCGGAAGCCTTCGCCCTTGTTCGCGAAGCCAGCAAACGTACGATCGGACAACGCCATTACGATATACAAATGATCGGTGGAATGGCCCTTCACAACGGTACGATCGGTGAAATGCGTACAGGTGAAGGGAAGACGCTGGTTGCCACTTTACCAGGCTTTCTCAATGCACTCACCGGGCAGGGTGTACATGTGGTCACAGTGAATGATTATCTTGCCAGGCGCGACGCCCGTTGGATGTTCCCTATCTACAACTTATTGGGTCTAACCGTGGGGGTTTTACAAATGGCAGGCCACACCGAGAATGGGCAAAAAGCATTCCTGGTTGACCCGGAAAAACCCAACGCACGCGAAGATCTGCATCAATTGTCATTGGTAAACAGGGCAGATGCCTACAAAGCTGACATTGTCTACGGAACAAACAGTGAATTCGGTTTTGATTATCTGAGGGACAACCTCACTACATCGTTGGAGGCACGGGTACAGCGCGGGCATTATTACGCCATAGTTGATGAAGTTGACAATATCCTGATTGATGAAGCCCGAACACCGCTTATCATTTCCGGACCTGCCGCTGATAATTCAGAGGGTTACCAGCAGATGGCGCAGGTGGTACGAGCATTAGCCCCGGAAGATTACGAGATCAATGAGAAAGACCGCCAGGTTTCTCTTACCGAGATCGGTGAAGTGCATGTGGCTGAGATATTGGGCGAACCACTTCGCGATCTTGATCGTCCGGAAGATATCACCCCGCGCCAGGCTCAGTTACTCGGCTTTTTAGAGCAGGCTTTACGCGCGCAGCACCTTTATCGGCGCAATAAGGATTACATTGTTCAGGGTGGCAAAGTCGTCATTGTTGACGAATTTACTGGGAGGCTCATGCCCGGCCGGCGCTGGTCTGAAGGATTGCACCAGGCTGTGGAAGCTAAAGAAAATGTGCACATTGAGCCTGAGAACGTCACTTACGCCTCAATTACGATCCAAAATTATTTCCGCATGTATGAAAAGCTGGCGGGCATGACAGGTACAGCTCTGACCGAGGCGGAGGAGTTTTCCAAGATCTATAAGCTCTCCGTACTTCCCATCCCGATGAACCTGGAATATGTTGCGTCACGAGATAATTCACCTCTTGTCGTAGTCAACACCAAAGATGAACAAAAATATCCGGTACAGTTTTATGCCAGGCAGGATGATCCCAATAGGGTGCCGGTTTTTTGGCGACGGCAG
The DNA here is from genome assembly GCA_964606265.1 of uncultured Anaerolinea sp. Taxonomy (GTDB): domain Bacteria; phylum Chloroflexota; class Anaerolineae; order Anaerolineales; family Anaerolineaceae; genus UBA6107. The sequence continues at coordinate 5,958 of CAZSGL010000093.1, forward strand.
GATTTCCCCGATATGGTCTATCGCTCAGAAGAAGGTAAATTGCGAGCCATCACCCGCGAGGTACTTCACTATTACGCCATCGGACGCCCACAGTTGCTCGGCACCACTTCTGTTGAACATTCTGAGAGCCTTTCCTTGCGCTTGGGGGCAGAATCCTTAAGACGCCTGGCGCAAACTCTCATCATCCGCGACGCCTGGCTGGAGAAACACGATAAATCTCCCGAATTGGAAGTAGCTGAACTTCAATTCCTTAACAAGCGTCTTTCTGAGCTCAACATAGCAGAAATGCGCCCCGTTGCACGGCAGGCTGGCCTGGACTCCACCAACCCCGAAGACCCCGCCAACCTCAAGAGGCTGATGATGATCCTTGAGCTGCCGGAGTCGGAGGAAGCGCGTGTCCTCAGTGGCCTGCAAGGTGGTATCCCACACCAGGTGCTCAATGCCCGTAAACATGATGAAGAATCGCAGATCATCGCTCGCGCCGGTGCCTTTGGAGCCGTGACCATCGCCACCAATATGGCTGGTCGTGGAGTGGACATCAAATTAGGCGGCGAGTTGAATGAAGAGATTCTGGCTGATGTCATCCGGGTGTTGGAACGGTCCCGTATTCCTGAACCATACAACATGTCAAATGATGCCCGACTTGAAGTTCTCAAGACCTTGTCGGAAGATCAGGTTGGCATTTATGAAGAATCAGTCAAAACCTTCCTCGAACACTTCGAGAATATGGAAAAAGTACGTGCCCTTGGTGGTTTACACGTGATAGGCTCCGAACGACACGAAGCACGCCGTATTGATAATCAGTTGCGCGGGCGCGCTGCCCGCCAAGGTGATCCCGGTTCCTCGCGGTTCTACCTTTCACTTGACGATGAATTGATGCGCCTATTTGGTGGCGTACAAATGGAAACCCTGATGGGGCGTCTGCGTGTGGATCCGAGCCTGCCAATTGAAAGTGGACTCTTAGGGCGTATGGTCGAGCAAGCCCAGGAACGAGTCGAGGGCAATAACTTTGACGTCCGCAAGCACCTGTTGGAGTACGACGATGTATTGAACGCTCAGCGAAATCGTATCTATGCCGAACGCGACCGCGCTTTCAGAAAAGCTGACCTCCATGAAGATGTTATTGAATTACTGCGCACTGAACTAAACGAACGCATCCCAAATTCACTAAAGGACGAAGAAGGACCGTGGAAGCTGTTGGCTTACCTGGAACAGGTGCAACCCACCATGGTTTTTGAACAAGAAGGCATGAAAGCGCCTTCTTTTGCATACCATTTGATCTCTGAAGAAATAGCCAGGCGAATCGGTGAAGAACCAGACAACATTACTCTGAAAGACAGCCTGATAAATATTGCCAGCGAAGCGCTGGAGACCGAAATTGAGCATCTGTTAAAAAACGCCCGCTCATTACTTGAAAAGACCGAGGACACAGTCAAAGAGGTTACTGCTGACCGATTGGATGCCCTGGATAGTTATTTCGAAGGTTTGGAGATGGGCGGAGATGAAGATGGTCAGCCTATAAGGCGCCCTCAGGAGATTCTCGAAGAGCTCTCCGGGTTGGTCAGCACTCCGCTACGGCTTTCACCAGAAGAGCTGCGTCAACTGCCCGAGGGCAGTCAAAAATCAAAAGATGCACTTGTCGATCAGGTCAAGAACACTGTAAAAGCTCTGGCAATCACCCGCACCATCTACGCATTGGAAATGCGCCTAGATGAAAGCCTGAACATGAGACCGGGACAATTGATTGATTTGGATTGGGATGAGATCACCGAAGGATTATTCCGCGCGGTTGAAACAGTGGTGGATGACAGAAGCAAGGTTTTACTCGCGGACAACGGGATGATCACCCAAAATATCGACAATGCGCTCGCCCGAGGGTCAACAACAGAAGATAATTTTATAGACAAAGTTACAGGCTTGCTCATTGCCATGTCAAGCGGCACCAGAATGGCGATTGACCCGCGCACCCATCAAAAAGTAATGCGTAATGTACGGATCATTAATTACATCTTCTTTGCTGCCAAATTGATCCAGGATGTGCCAGTTAAAGATATTACGACCGACATACTAGGGCATCTGGAGAATACCCGCCAGCAGCTCGAAGTAGTGTGGGGGAAAATCGAATTCGAACGCTTCCGTCTGGCTGGAGTTCCGCTCTCACAGTTGGACGGGAAAATTAAGGAGACGCTTGTCGAAGAATTTGGTGCTGAATTATTTGGACAACTCGACACACAACACCCTGAAGATTTAAGCCCGGAACAAAAAGAAATCCTGACAATAACTTTAGGGACTCGAATCCAAAATGAAATCTATCGACATATCCTAGTGAGCGTATTCTCCGAACACTGGGTGGAATACCTTACCAAGGTGGATGCCCTACGGGTTTCAATTGGGATGGAAGCGTTTGCCCAGCGCGATCCCCTGGTGCAATATAAGAGTGAAGCAGCCAGCATGTTCAAACAACTGTTAAGTGATATTCGTTCCGGTGTGATCAGTAAAATGTTTCTATTCCAACCTCGAAGAGCTGGTTCAGCGGTCGAAAGAACCTCTGGTCCTCAACCTGCTGCTTTATCGGTTCCAAAAGTTCAAAGTGAGGCTGGAAGCCAAAAAAAGAAACGTAAACGTCATTAATATTGAACCTGAACTTGAATTTTATACGTATTAATGATGTATAATAAAAAATCTATACGGCCCTTCGCAATTGAAAATGCGAGTAGATTTTGTATGGTTTAAACGGGCTAATCCTATCCGTCGGAGTACACAGAGCGTATGGACCTAAA
>CAZSGL010000094.1:0-8735 GCA_964606265.1 uncultured Anaerolinea sp.
TGCGCGCATGCAGCGGGCTGACGAGCGGGTAATTGAGGAGCACCTTCGCTTTGGTGGAATCGCTGCCAAGTGTGATTTCAAATTCGCCAATGGGAATCTCGTGCTTTTCAGGAGTTCCTGGTTTGCCGCTGGCAAGTAGCAGCAGGCGGGCAAGGGCAGGTCCAACCCCGGGGATGCGCGGCCAGGTGTCAGGAGAATCGGCTTTGCTGGCCAAAATCATCGATTCGCCGCCGATCTCAACCGGCTGGGTAACCGGATCTTGCAATCGATGGGAGCGGGCGGAGCGAATGGCAATATTCTTCCGGATGGTTTTCCAACCGATGAGGAGGATCAGAATGGCGGAGCCAGCCACCAGGGCGATTGGAATGAATGTGAGCCAGGAGAACTTTGCGATTAGGCGTTGAAACCAGGAAAGCGGTTTTTCCGCAACCACAATATCTACAGGCACTTCAATGGTCTCCCCCTTCAATCCGACAACATCCTGCACGACCACTTGCAAATTGTAGGAGCCGGAGGACTGGATCTCGCCAATATTCCAGGTGAGTGAGTCGAAGGGGATTGAACTATCGTCGTCAGCCAGTTTGCCATCCACGAGTAAGCGCGCATAGGAAAGGTCTCGTTCGTATCCATCGGGGAACTCGAGCAGATAGGGGATCTCCACCACATCTGGAGTAAGGATGTACTCCCGGCGCTTGTCTGTCTCCACCCAGGTGCGCGTGATGCTGGCGGGCGGCGAAAGGAAGATCGGGTTGGGGGCTGCCACAGTGAGCCGGAAGGGTAATTCGGATGAATCCAGGGCAACAGTTTGCTTGCGAACCTGCAGTTTGAGGGTGTGGTTGCCGCTGGTTTTTACCCCGGACTTATAGGTCAATTTGTAGACGTATTTTAAAGGATCAAGGTAGCTGGAGATCTCAGGCAGGTCTTCTGCTCCGGAAAGAATAAAGAAATCGCCATTGGTATCTTCAGCTGCCTGTATCAACAGCTCTCCGGTTTTCGTGGTGGCATAATCCTTCGGACCGACGACCCAGATGAAAAGCCGCACACCTGAGGTAACCGCGCGTGAGGTCAGGTCGCGCAATCCATCCGCCTGGTTGTCTTCCGGCACAGCGGTGATGTAAAGGATGGCGGGAGTCTTGCGAGTGGGTCCACTGGCGGAAATCGCCTGGTCAAGTGCGGCGGATAAACCCGCCAATCCCGGGGTGGCTTGTCTCAAATTCGGCAGGTAGTAGGTGATGGTTTCCTGCCAGTCAGCCGGATCAGCCTGGTTGTAAGCGATCGCGCCCTGGTTATTGACCAGGCTGAAATCATCCATCGAGGTGGCAGGTTGCGTCTGCGCCCACCCTAAAAGAGCCTCTTTGAACTTGTCGATGCGCGCCACCATGGAGTAGCGGTTGGCGAGGATTGGACCCTCGTTGATGACCGTGATGAAACGCACGCCGGGTTCCAGCATCTCCAGTGAGGAGGCAGCGATAACGGTCTCGTTCTCGTGAATACGGAGTTCGCTGCCCTGGATGTTCTTTACAAAAGAACCGGTGCTGTCAAATGCCCAGAAGTAAAGACTTATATCCGGGTATTGGGTTGTATCCAGGTTGGCAATGGTTAACTGGTTGCTGGTTTCCGCGCGGGCAGCGCTGAAAAGGCTCCCTAAAGCAAGTGCAACCAGGAGGACCAGTGAAATTAAGTGGTAAAAATTGGAGAAAGACTTCTTCATCATCATGTGTAATTGTAAGGTAATCCTGCGGGGTTGGGCAGCCGGATTTTTGTTATTCCCATTCCACTGTGGCGGGGGGTTTGCTGGTGATGTCGTACACCACGCGGTTAACCCCGCTGACTTCGTTGACAATGCGTGTGGAGATGCGCGCAAGCAGTGCGGGCGGCAGAACTGCCCAATCGGCGGTCATAAAATCTTCCGTGGTTACCGCGCGCAGCGCCGCCACTTCGGCGTAGGTGCGTTTGTCTCCCATCACGCCAACCGCGCGTACAGGCAGTAAGGCGGCAAAAGCCTGGGAGATGAGGGTGTTATCGGTTGATGTTTTTCGATTGATCAAACCAGCCGCGGTGAGTTCGGAGATGAAAATATGGTCGGCCTGGCGCAAGCGCTCCACGCGTTCGGCGGTCACTTCTCCAAGGCAGCGCACTCCCAACCCCGGTCCAGGGAAAGGCTGACGCCACACCAGCTCGGGTGCCACCCCCATGGCTTCTCCGATCTTGCGGACTTCATCCTTGAAAAGATTCCGCAAGGGTTCAACGAGTTTGAAGCGCATTTGTTCCGGCAAGCCGCCGACATTGTGATGGGATTTGATGCGCTCCGCTTTTCCCTGCGTGGTGGCGGAGGATTCGACGACATCCGGATAGATCGTGCCCTGCACCAGGTATGGGGGATTCCCAAGTTTGGCGGCCTGCTGTTCGAATAGATGAATAAAGAGGGAACCGATCACCTTGCGTTTGCGCTCCGGCTCAGTGATGCCGCTCAGGGCGGAAATGAATTCGCTGGAAGCGTCAACGGGGTGAAGGCGCACTCCCATTTTCTCGCGGAAGGAGGTTACCACCTGCTGCGGTTCTCCCTGGCGCATGAGGCCGGTATCCACAAAGACAGCATCCAGGCGATCTCCCACAGCCTGGTGGACAAGCGCGGTGGCGACCGTGGAATCCACACCGCCGCTGGTGGCAGAGATGACGCGCTCCTCGCCCACCTGCGTGCGGATGCTGCTGACCGCCTGATGGATGATATTTTCCGCTGTCCAATCTGCTTTGGCTTTGCAGATGGTTAGAACGAAATTTGACACGATTTCCTGCCCGCGGGGTGTGTGGCGCACCTCGGGATGGAATTGCAGCCCAAAGATGCGCTGACTGGAATGTGCAATGGCTGCAACAGGGCTGTTGGAGGAACTGGCAATCGAACTGAATCCGGCGGGAAGAGATTCCACCCGGTCACCGTGAGACATCCACACGGAACAACTCCCCGAAGGGAGAAGCGGATTAGCAGTGGGGACATCAATTTCCGCCTGGCCGTACTCCCGTGTGGTGGAGGAGGCAACAGTCCCGCCGAGGGCATGCACCAGCGCCTGCATGCCGTAGCAGATGCCGAGGATGGGCAACCCGCTATTTAGAATTGCTGGAGAAATGACCGGGGCACCCGGGTCGTACACGGAAGACGGTCCGCCGGAGAGGATGTAACCAAGGGGTGAAAGGCGATTGAAATCCTCAGGCGGAGCATCCCAGGGGTAGATCTCACAGTACACCTGCAATTCCCTCACACGCCTGGCGATGAGCTGGGTGTACTGGGATCCAAAATCAAGGATGGCGATGGCGTCAGTCATTTAGCGGCTCAATCAGCTATTTCGATCTTTCCATCATCCATGTTGGTGATCTGAACAAGGGCAACTATGGGTACATTAAGGTAGGTAAGCGCTTCACGTCCGCCCTCAAAAGTCTTTTCGATGAGGGTGCCGATGCCGCAGACTTCCGCGCCAGCAGCCTGGGTGAGGCGCACCAATCCCTGGATGGTGGCACCGGTTGCGAGGAAGTCATCGATGATGAGCACCTTTTCAAGCGGTTTAAGATATTCCGGCGAGACGATCAATTCCACGGTGCGTCCCTTGGTGTGGGAGGGTGCCACGGTGAGGTAGACCGTGTCTGGCATGGTGATGGGGCGTGTCTTGCGGGCATAAACCACCGGGATTCCAAGGTAGCGGGCGGTCATCAGGGCGGGGGCGATACCAGAAATCTCAGCAGTGAGAATACGGGTGGCACCCGTGCTGGCAAAACGCTGTGCCAGTTCCTTGCCGCATTCGTCCATGATGAGCGGGTCAACCTGGTGGTTGATGATGCTATCCACCTTGAGGATACCTCCACCGAGGTTGCGACCTTCCTGCCTAATGCGTGTTTTAAGTAAACTCATACGTGCCTCCCGGATAAAAGGTTACCTTATTCTACACAATATTTGGCTGCGGTGAACCCTTCCGGGGAATCAGATGTGCGTTGTGTTAGAATTATCAACATGGTCTTTCCTGATATCGTCCTTGCTTCAAATTCTCCCCGCCGGAAGGAAATCCTCGGCTGGACGGGGCTGCGTTTTAGCACACACGCTGCCGATGTTGACGAGACCCCCAAGCCAGATGAAGCTCCCCTGGATTATGTTCAGCGCCTGGCGGAAACCAAAGCCAGGGTATGCGCCAACTTTGCGCCCTTTAATGGGGTTGTATTGGCAGCCGATACAGTGGTGGTAGATAACGAAGAGATCATGGGCAAACCCGCTGATATAGAAGATGCCCGCCGCATGCTCAAACAGTTGCGCGGCAGGCTGCACTACGTTCATACTGCGATCACGATCATGGTCCCCGCCAAAGGGATCATGCAATCCACCACATGTTCCACGCCGGTGCATCTGCGCCGTTTTAGCGATGATGAACTTGAGGCCTACCTGGCAACCAACGATCCGTTGGATAAAGCCGGAGCTTATGCCATCCAGCACCCGGAATTTCGTCCGGTGATCAAGTTTGCCGGATGCTATGCCAGTGTGATGGGTCTGCCGCTGTGCCACATGGAAAGAACCTTCAAAAAAATGGGATTTGGCGAGCACCGTGAAATCCCATTCCAATGTCAGAATCACCTCTCTTATGCCTGCCCGATCTATAAACTTGTATTGGCAGGAGAAGAAGTAGGTTAACCCGGTTGCCCGGGAGGACTATATGAAAAAAAACCTGACCCTGTGGATCCTTATCCTTTTCCTGATCACATCCTGTGCAAATGGCACGCCTCGACCGACCAAAATGCCGTCTGGCGAGCTGCCAACTCCTGTTGTAAAGACAACCAGTGTGCCGGATGCAACAGCTACGGCAGTGGACTTCCTCACCAGGTGGGAAGAAAATGATTACGCTGGCATGTATGCCTTGCTGGCTCCCACCAGCCGCGACGCCATTTCGGAAGAAGACTTTATTAAAAAATACCAGGAGGCTGCGCAAAGCCTGACCCTGAAAAGTCTTGGTTCCGGAATTCTCTCCTCGCTCATTCAACCCAATTCTGCAAAAATCAGCTACCAGGCGAATTTCGCTACCACACTCTTCGGGGATCTGTACCGCCAGATGGAAATGAACCTGGTCATCGACCAGGGAATCTGGAAGGTCCAATGGGATGACGGATTGATCATGCCCGAGTTGAGCGGCGGCAACAAACTGATGCTCTACATTGAACAACCCGCACGCGGGGATATCAATGATAGAAACGGCGAAACACTTGCCACCCAAACAGAAGCCGTGGCGTTGGGCGTTTGGCCGGGACAGATTGACTATAAGCAGGAAGGCACAATGCTGGATATGCTTTCGTCGATGACCAACAAACCCAAGAATGTGATCAATGACCTTTACCGTTTTGCGGGAGCCGATTGGTACATTCCGGTGGGCGAGGTATCCATGCAGGGATATGAAGACCGTGCAGGAACCCTGGATAAAATCAGCGGACTGGTGACCAACCCTTATACCGGGCGTTATTACTTTAACGGTGGAGCGGCTCCCCAGGTTTTAGGATACATGCTCAGCATTACCCCTGAACAACTGGATGAATATCGCCGTAAGGGCTACGCCGGTGATGAGAAGATCGGAGCAACCGGGCTCGAGAAAACGAGTGAGCAATACCTGGCAGGGAAACCGAGCGCTGACCTTTACGTGGTGCAGCCGGACGGAACCAACTCGACCTTACTGGCGCATAAAGACCCGGAGGCAGCCTATACCCTCACCACAACCCTTGATAAGGACTTCCAATTATTAGTCCAGAAGGCGCTTATGGGTTTCACTGGAGCCGTGGTGGTGATGGAGCTCGATACCGGGCGCGTGCTGGCGATGGCTTCTTCACCAAGTTTTGACCCCAACGTTTTCCAAACTGATAATTACAACAGTCAGTTCGTCCTGGGAGACCTGGTGAATGACACTGAAGCACCACTGGTAAACCGGGCGGCGCAATCATCCTACCCGTTGGGATCAGTATTCAAACTGGTCACGGCAGCGGCAGCGTTGGAATCCGGTTTATATGAAACAACAACAACCTATGAATGCACCAGCCAGTTCACGGAACTGGATGGCTTTGTAGGGGATGACTGGACGTATACCAAGGAACTTCCCCCCTCCGGGACGCTCACCCTGCTGGGAGGTCTCATGCGTTCCTGCAATCCCTGGTTTTATCACCTTGGATTGGACCTTTACCGCCAGATGGGAGCAAATTACCTGGCTGACATGGCGCGCGGATTCGGATTGGGCGAAGCAACCGGGATTGAGGCAATTGCTGAAACCGAAGGAAGTATCATAGACCCCACTACCGAAGGCGCAGCTGTGCAGATGGGTATCGGACAGGGAGATATGCTGGTCACCCCGCTGCAGGTGGTTGATTTCGTGGCTGCCATAGGGAACGGGGGCACTCTCTATAAACCGCAAATTATTGAGAGCATTACTGATATTAATGGAAAAGAGATTTTCTCCTTTTCTCCTCAGGTGCGGAGAAAATTACCCGTTAGCACTGAAACGCTGGCGGCGCTGAAAGAGGGGATGCGCATGGTGGTTAGGGAGGATCGGGGAACTGCGGTTAGAACTTTCAGGAGCATGCAAACTACCATTTATGGTAAAACCGGCACAGCCACCACTTCGGTTGAAGATCCGCACGCCTGGTTCGCTGGTTTCACCGGTGCCGGGCGTACCGACAAACCGGACATTGCCATTGTAGTGATCGCGGAAAACAGCGGAGATGGCTCAGAATTTGCTGCGCCAATCTTCCGGCGTGTGGTTGAAGTTTACTTTACCGGCGAAGTGCAAAGCTGGTATCCGTGGGAATATGATTACTATATAACCAAGACGCCTTCGCCCACAGAAACTGCTCAATAATCCAATGAGCCTGGAAACTGTCCCGGGGTGGGTAACCCGCTTTCAATCCGGTTTTTACACGATCCAGACAGAGAATGGAAAGATCACCTGCTCTTTACGCGGCAGGTTAAAACGGCGTTCATTCCAGGGAGACATCATCAGTGTCGGCGACCGCGTGCAGATCAGTCTGCAGTCAGACGGCACAGGCGCCATTGAGGTGATTGAACCGCGCCATAGCGAGCTGGTGAGGCTCGACCCCACACCTAAGGGGATGTTCCGGCAGATATTACTCTCCAACCCTGACCAGGTGGTGGCGGTGTTTGCCTGCGCTCAGCCGGAACCGCATTTACGCATGCTTGACCGCTTCCTAGTGATTGCCGAAAAACAGAATCTTAAAGCAGTCATTGTTGCCAACAAGGTGGATTTGGTGGGAATGAAGGCTGCCAAAAAGATCTTCTCCATTTATCCCCAAATTGGCTACCCGGTCCTTTACACATCAGTGGTGAAGGGCGAAGGATTGAAAGCTTTACAAGATACCCTGCAGGATAGAATCTCCGCGCTCACCGGACCCTCGGGAGTGGGCAAGTCCAGTCTCTTGAACGCCCTGCAGCCGGGGTTAGGGCTGGCGGTGCGCGAGGTGAGCGGGTTTAACGACCGCGGTCGCCATACCACTGCCGTGCGCGAGATGTTCCCACTGGATTGCGGTGGGTACGTGGCGGACCTGCCCGGATTGCGCCGGCTTTCCCTTTGGGATACGCAGCCTGAGGAATTGGATGGCTATTTTCCGGAATTACGCGACCTGGTCTCACAGTGCCAGTTTAACGACTGCGCCCATATGGATGATCCGGGGTGTGCCGTGGTTAAGGCAGTGGAAGAGGGCAAGGTGAGCCCGGAACGCTATGAATCATATATCCGCATGCGCCTTGGTGACGCATAGAAAAGAGCCAAAATTGCCGCCTAGATTAACCTGGGAACGCATTACGTTGAAATTACGCAATCCTTTTCGGCTATCCTACGGCACAAGCGAGGAAAGACAAGCCTACTGGCTGCGCCTGGAAAACGACGAGGGCTGGGGCGAAGGCACTATCCCGCCGTATTATCACGTGGACCAATCCGAAACAGAAAAAGTATGGCATGCAGCTTCACAATCCACATATCCATTCCCGGAGCGCATTGAAGATATTGGTCATTGGGTGGGTACTGCCGGACCGGCTCAAGCACGCTGCGCGCTCGACCTGGCACTGCACGACCGTATTGGACGGAAAATGCATGTTCCGTTATACAAACTTTTGGGTTTGCCGAAACCCCAGGCGATGAATAGTTCGTTCACAATCGCCATAGACAGCCCCGCGGAAATGGCGCGCATGGCGCAGCAATTTGCATCCTACTCGATTCTCAAGATCAAGTTGGGCGGAGATGGTGAAGATCTGGAACGCCTGGCAGCCATCCGCGAAGCCCGACCAGACGTGAAACTGCGGATTGACGCCAACGCCGGCTGGAAAGTGGAAGATGCCCTGCGCATGGTGCGCGAGCTGGAGCGCTTCGACCTGGAGATGATTGAACAGCCGGTAGCGAAAGAGGATATTGAGGGAATGGGCATGGTGCAGGCTGCCACGCGCATTCCGATTGTGGCAGATGAGTCGGTCCAGACAATGGAGAACATTGAAGCGCTGGGCAGTGCCGGGGTAAGAGGGATCAACCTGAAGTTGATGAAGACCGGCGGGCTCACCCCTGCAGTGGCGATGCTTAAGAGGGCAAGGGAATTGGGTTTGAAGGTGATGTTGGGCTGCATGATCGAAACCTCCATCGGCACCACTGCCATGGCTCACCTCGCCGGATTGGCTGATTGGCTGGACCTGGACGCCCCGGTGTTGATCTCCAACGATC
>CAZSGL010000095.1:0-8624 GCA_964606265.1 uncultured Anaerolinea sp.
GCGTGGTTCACTTCAGCTATGAGCCATCAGCCAAGAGCAATGAGCCTAATCTTTTCCATCCGCAAACATGAAACCCGGTCTTTTTTCCTTCAAGTCAAGGCGGTTGCCGGCACAACCGGTGATAGATCATATATAATCATCAGTAGATGAAAAACAAACTCGATCCCATCCATTGGCTCAAATATTCAGCCGGAGTAATCCTGCTTGGGATCATTTACCATTTGGCAGCCAGGTTGGGGTTGCTCATGGCGAACGTACAACCCAACACATCGCCTGTTTGGCCTCCCACCGGCATCGCCATTGCGGCGTTACTCCTATTCGGCATCCGTTATTGGCCGGGGGTAACCCTGGGCGTGATCTTTGGATACCTGTTCAATAATAATGCGCTCAATGTTTCCATTGGTTTGGCCATCGGCAACACACTCGAAGCAGTGGCAGCCGTTTACCTATTACGCCGGTTCATGGATTTTCACATTTCTCTGGACCGAATCCAGGATGTGATCGGACTGGGAATTTTCAGTGCACTGGCAACCACCATTTCCGCCACCATCGGTGTCATCACACTGCTCATCGTTGGCGCTGACATCCAGCCTTATATCTGGACGATCTGGTTCACCTGGTGGATCGGGGATTTCCTGGGCGCGCTGGTGATCACACCCTTGCTCCTGATCTGGTTCAGTTGCTGGCCAATTAAATGGAAGCACAAAACCGTTATCGAAGCCTGTATCGTTTTATTGTTGCTGCTCATCGTCACAGTCTATGTGTTCGCTAACCAGACACTCGGGCAAGTCACCCATGAAGCCATGGTTTATGTCATCTTCCCCTTTGTGATGTATGCAGCCTTACGCTTCACGCAAATCGGTGCTGTCAATTCGGTTGCGTTAGTCTCCGGCATCGCAATTTACGGAACAGCCATACAGTCCGGTCCACTGGTGCGCAGTTCCATTAATGAATCCTTGATCCTCTTACAAACTTTCCTGGGAGTTGTATCCCTCACTGCACTGACTCTCGGGGCAACCACCTCTCAAAGGCAGGCTGCCGAAGAAGCGTTACGACAACAGGTTAAGGATCTGGCAAAACTCAACGATTCCTCACAAACATTCCTGGGTATTTTCGATACCCAAAAGATCTACGAAACTGTCTGCCGATTTGCTGTCGAAAAATTCGGTGTGACCGGTGCCTGGATCGAACTGGAAGATGGCAATCAAGAGGCGGGAACTGTGGTAGCACCTTTTGGTATCTCGGGAAGCCATATCCAGCAAATCAAAACATTTTTCACTACCCGGGAACCAGATTCGGATCCTGAAAAACGCCGACCCAGCCATTTCACTCTGGAAGGCGTAAGTGGAGTCTTGTCGTTGTTGCCATTAAAATTCGCTGCAAAAAGCATCGGTCAGCTTGCCTTGATGAGTAATGACAGCAAGTTCTTCAGCCCGGACCGTGAGATTCTGATGAACTCTTACGCCAACCTTGTGGCAGTTGCCATCCAGAATACTTTATTGTGGGACCAGGTTAAGAGCGGCAATGAACGCTTGCATGCCCTCTCCCATCGTTTGATGGAATTGCAGGAAACTGAAAAACTAAACCTGAGTCGCGAATTACATGACGAATCCGGGCAGGTGATCTCGGCCATGATGGTGCAATTGGGATTGCTTGAACGCGACGCCAATAACCCGGAAATGATCAAGCAATATGCCCAGGAACTCAAAAGGATCGCATCCGAGGTCTTGAGTAACCTGCATGACATGGCTGTTCGTTTACGACCGGCCAGCCTTGACCACCTTGGCCTGGTGACTGCCCTGAAACAATACATTTCCGATTTCAGCCGGCAGCACAACCTGGATGTTCAGTTTGAAACGGTCGGAATTTCAGAAAAGCGTCACTCGCTCGAAATTGAAACCGCTATCTTTCGTATCGTCCAGGAATCGCTCACCAACGTACTGCTGCATGCCCATGCCTCCCGGGTGGATGTGTTGCTTAGTCAGCGCAAAAACATTCTAAGTGTGATCATTGAAGATAACGGCGTGGGTTTTATCCCGGAAAATGTAGCCACACATACCCACCTGGGCTTATTCGGTATGCGGGAACGGGTGGAAATGCTGGGTGGTAAATTCTCCATTGAAAGCAATATTGGCAAAGGTACTACCATCCAGGTGGAGGTATTGAATGGCGATTAAGGTAATCATTGCAGATGACCATGCCATTGTGAGGGCCGGGTTAAGAACCCTGATCACCTCTGAGAAAGATCTTTCGTTGATCGGTGAGGCTGCCGGTGGATTGGAAGCGATTGAAAAGGTCCACCAATTTTCACCGGATGTGCTGGTGCTGGATATCTCCATGCCCGACAAAGACGGGATTGAGGTCATCCGCACCTTGAAGGAAGAGGGTGAAACCTGTGCGATCCTGGTTTTGACCGTGCATGAAGACGAAGCCATGCTGCGGGAATCCATCCGTTTTGGGGCTGCCGGTTACATTCTCAAACATGCTGCAGAATCGGAGTTGATCAGTGCAATACGCTCCGTGTTCCGGGGTGAGCTTTACATCCACCCAAAGATGATCCGTTCCTTGCTTCAGCCAGAACCAACCACAGGCGCACCGGAACTTTCTACGATGGAGAAACTGACAACTCGCGAGGAAGATGTGCTCAAGCTGATCGTGCAGGGATACACCAATAAACAGGTGGCCGATGAATTGGGCATCAGCATCCGCACAGTGGAAGGTCATCGGGCCAATTTAACCGATAAACTTGGCATTCGCAGTCGGGTGGACCTGCTGAGATATGCCAGAGACCACCACTTAATCTGAATCTGAAAAAAATCGTGCAATAACCCCCGTATTTTCTACGGGGTTATTTTTTGTTTTGTACGTGTAAAGTACGGGATTATCACAAAAAAAATCCCGAATTATTGCGCTTACTCCTAGCCTCCATTTTTCATATCATTAAACGCAAACCATCCTGGAATGGAATCCTTTTGGCTGGGAGTTTATGAATAATTCGAATGCAAATCTAGCAGAAAATACAGCAATCATAGAAATGAAGGGGATTTGCAAGCAGTTTCCCGGTGTTCTTGCAAATGATCATATTGACCTGAAGGTTTACAAATCCGAGATCCACGCCTTATTAGGGGAAAATGGTGCGGGTAAAAGTACCTTGATGAAGCTCCTTTATGGGTTTTATAAACTCGATGAGGGGGAGATTTATTTCAACGGTAACCTGGTCCAGATCCGAACACCTGCAGACGCACGCCAGTTAAACATTGGCATGGTGTTTCAGGTGTTAAACCTCATTCCGGCTATGAGCGTTCTTGAAAATATCGCCTTATTTCTGAAAGACCTGCCGGAAGTCTACAACCCGTCAAAACTTCGTAACCAGATTCTTACCTTATCCTCGCAATATGGTCTGGAAGTGAATCCGGATGACATGGTCTCTCACCTTTCGATTGGTGAGCAGCAGAAGGTTGAGATTCTCAAGCTACTGATGTCGGATGCGCAAATCCTGATCCTGGATGAACCCACGCGCGTCCTGGCACCGCACGAGGTTGAAGGCCTGTTCAAGGTCATTAATAGACTAAAAAGTAACGGGTATGCCATTGTTCTGATCACCCATAAATTGCGGGAAGTGTTGGAATGTGCTGACAGGATCACAGTTCTTAGGGCTGGTCGCGTGGCAGGTACAACCTTGCGGAGCGAAACCAGCGAAGAAGGTTTGATCCAGATGATGTTCGATAAACAACTCGTTGACCGCATCGTAAGGGAAGAGAGACCCGCTTCTCAAAGCCCGGTTTTGGAACTGGTTTCCTTCTCCACCCATGGCGATGGATCTGCCGTCAGTCTCAAGGACTTGAATTTGCAAATCTTCCCGGGTGAAATTGTAGGAGTTGCAGGTGTTTCCGGGAATGGTCAAAAAGAATTGTGTGATGCCATTTTAGGTATGGAAAAGGTGGTCTCAGGTAAAAAACTGCTGGGGGGGACAGATTACACGCATAAGTCAACCGGCAAAATCCGCAAATTTGGATTGGGCTTTATCCCTGAGAATCCCCTGACGATGGCCACGGTACCTTTTATGTCCGTTATGGAGAATATGTCCATCACCCGTACTGCTGAATATGCAAAATATGGCGGTTTACAGATGGATTGGGTTCAGGTCCGGGAAGACACAAAGAAATCACTGGATAAGTTTGGTTTTACATTTTCCTATTTCACACCTGCCAAATCGCTCTCCGGCGGGAATTTGCAACGACTGATCATTGCCCGGGAAATGATGAATCAACCCAAACTGATCGTGGCGTCTTATTTGACCAGGGGACTGGACGTTCAAAGTACTCTGGTCGCCCATCAGGAATTAATGCAGGCACGCAATGCGGGCAGCGGGGTAGTGTTAATTTCTGAGGATCTGGAAGAATTATTTTCATTGAGCGACAGGCTGATCGTATTGTTTGAAGGCAAAATCGTTGGGGAATTTATACCCTCAGAAACAGATTTTTTTGAAATAGGCTATCTCATGACAGGATCAAAGGAAATCCATGAAACCAGGTAAAAATTCAGGCTTCAAATTAACTGGGATGAATAATAAGATTCTCCAGGCTGTCATCCGTAATGGATTGACCATTTTATTGGCATTGTTACTGTTCGCTGGGATCTTACTGATCACCGGTAATAACCCGTTCACATCGTATCGTGACTTATTCAAGGCAACGCTGGGAAGTATTTACGGATTTTCGGAAGTCATCGTAGCCATGATTCCGATTCTTCTAACCGCACTGGCTGTGGCGCTGCCTGCCAGGATTGGGATGATCAATGTCGGTGGTGAAGGACAACTCTATTTGGGTGGGATCTTTGCCACTTTTGGTGCGTTGGCTTTCAAAGACCTGCCGATCGGGATTTTGCTCCCGCTAATGGTTTTACTGGGAATCCTGGGTGGTGCGCTCTGGGCATTTCTGCCGGCTTATTTCAAATCCATAGGGCTGGTCAATGAAACCATCACGACCTTATTGATGAACTCGATTGCTCCAAAGATTGCGGGTCTGTTGGTGTTTGGATACTGGCACTCACCACGCGAGACGAATATGACGCCGAATTTTGTAGATGCCGCCAGGCTGCCAACTTTTTTTGGCACCCGCATCCATTTAGGCATTGTCTTTGGATTGGTTCTGCTGGTGGTCTTTTGGTTCGTGATGAAGAAGACCCGTTGGGGCTTGGAAATGCGCACGATTGGTGGCAACAATCAAGCAGCAAGTCGTAATGGGATCCCGGTGGGTTCCTACATGATCATCATTTTCTGCATCAGCGGTGGTATTGCCGGTTTGGCAGGTATGGCGCAGGTTTCAGGTTTCTATGGTTTATTGATCCCGAATTTCTCCCCCGGTTATGGCTATATGGGATTCCTGATCAGCTGGCTGGCTGGCGGTGATCCATTCGGCATCCTGCTGATGGCATTCGTGGTCTCCGTTATTATGACCGGAGGTAACATGCTGCAAATCACCATCGGCTTACCCTATGCGGTCATTAACCTGCTTTTGGCATTCACACTCTTCATTGTTTTGGCAAAACCAACACTATCAATATTACGAAAAGGAAAACCTGCATGAGCATCCTTGCATTGCTGGGAGTACTGTCCAGCGCCATCTTTTCAGGAACCTCTCTTTTATTTGCTACGCTCGGTGAGGTCGTGACAGAGCGTTCCGGTACCGTAAACCTGGGATTGGAAGGCGTTTTACTGGTCAGCGCAGCCACCGGGTATGGGGTGACCGTCATGACTGGCAACCCGTTCATCGGGGTGCTGGCAGCCATGTTGACCGGTGGATTGGTTAATTTGATTTTCGGTTACCTGGTAGTCTCGCGCAGAGCGAACCAGCTCGCCAGCGGACTGGCATTGATGTTTTTCGGTTATGGATTGAGTTCTTTGATCGGAAAACCCTTCATCGGAAAAATGATCACCAGCCTTCCCCGCTACATGGTCCCGGGGCTTGAAAATTTTCCTCTCCGATATACCTCGCTATTCAAATTTGATATTCTAATTTACCTCGTTCTCCCAACTTGTGTCCTGATTTGGTGGTTACTATTTCGGACTCGTTGGGGATTGGGTTTGAGAGCAACGGGTGAAAATGTTGAAACTGCATTTGCTTCCGGTCGTAACCCGGCAAAGATAAAATACCAGGCATTGTTTGTTGGTGGTCTCCTGGCTGGTTTAGGTGCTGCCCATTTATCGATTGCATTTACGATGAACTGGGCGGAATATATGACTGGTGGAAGGGGCTTTATTGCCATCGCATTGGTAATCTTCTCGAAATGGCATCCGATACGCGCCATCGCCGGTGTCCTGGTTTTCAGCGGAGCAGTGGCATTTCAGCTTCTGCTTCAGGTTAGCGGCGTCAATGTTTCTCCCTTTCTTCTAGATATGATTCCTTTCGTATTGACGCTCTCCGTATTACTTCTTTGGGGAGGAACCCGCAGGCACTCAGCCCCTGCAACATTAGGCAGGGTTTATCAAGGTACTGAATAGTGAAAACGCGTTTATTGAAAGGAGGCTCATCGAAATACGCTCTTTCTTTCTAAAAATTGATTAAAACTTAAAAAGGAGAATGAAATGAAAAAAACATATGGAATACTTGCAATCATACTGGTTGCCCTATTTGTTTTCACAGCATGCGCACCCAAAGCAGCAGAACCTGTTGCTACAGTCGCACCGGTCGAACCAACAAAAGTTCCTCCCACAGCCGCACCTGTTGAAGCCACAAAAGTTCCTGCCACCGAAGCCGCGACTGCTGCCCCAACTGAAGACCCGGTTTGCTTGATCGTGGGTGCAACCTATGGCGGACCGATCATGGATGCCGGTTACAACCAGGCTATGCATGAAGCAATTGCAGCGATTAAAGAAAATATCGCTTGCGTTGAAATTATCGAAGCAGAAAATGTGTATGACGAAGCTGGTGCAACTTCCACCATCGAAAACATGATTTCCCAGGGTGCGAAAATGATTTTTGCAACAGCCTATGCCCATCAATATCCAGCCCTTGATCTTTCCTTTAAGTATCCTGACGTAATTTTTGAACACGTTGGCGGTTGGGAAATGGGAGCAAACTTTGCCAATGTCTTCGGGAAACCCCCGGATCTCTGGTATCTCAAAGGTGTTGCTGCAGGCTTAATGACCGAAACTAATAAACTTGGTTTTGTTGCCGCCTTCCCGCTTGCCTGGACGGATGTGTTTGTAAATGCTTACACACTTGGGGCGCAATCCGTGAACCCGGATGTTGAGGTAATTGTAGCTTACACGTTTGGATGGGGTGATAGTGGCAAAGAAGCCGAAACCACGAACTCATTGATCAATCAGGAAGTGGATGTCATCACCATGCACGTAGATTCACCGCAAACTGTCATTTCCACAGCCGAATCCAGAGGTGTTTACACCATTGGCTATCAAAACTTAGCCGCTCAGCAATTCGCACCGGAATATTGGATTACAGGTTCTGGCTTTACCCTCGGTGGTACGTTTACCTGGTTAGCTTCCTCAATACTGGATAAAACCTGGGAACCTATCTTCCTGCGTTGCGGTTTCACCGATGGCTGTATGGCTTTAGCTCCCTTTGGTCCGAAAGTACCTCAGGAAGTTAAAGATAAAGTAGCCGAAGTTCAAGCAGGTTTGGAAGCCGGAACAATCGTAACCTTTGCCGGACCGATCAAAGACCAGGATGGAAACGTCAAGGTCAATGAAGGTGAAGTATTATCAGATGAAGCCATGAGCAGTGTCGACTGGTTTGTTCAGGGTGTAGTCGGAAATCCGAAATAATTTTCTCTCCTAAAAAATACCTGTGGAGGTTGAATCAAACCTCCACAGGTTATGCCTGGAGGGTCCATGCTGAATGTCGCGGAATTACCATATTCCGGACATTCAAGATGTGAAATAAAACGGAGGATAGAATGGACATAAAACAAAAAATTGAACAGGCGAATCAAATTGCTTTCAAAAAACTTACAGACGCAGAACCTGTGCTGGTCGATATTGCACCCGCGATCGAGGTAATCCCGGGAATGGAAGACAAGATGGTACTTCATTCCGGTCCTCCAATTGCCTGGGAAAAGATGTGTGGTGCGCAACGTGGCGCGATCATTGGAGAAGTTCTTTTTGAAGAATGGGCTAAAACACCAGAGGAAGCAATCAAGTTGCTCGAAAGCGGTATTATAAAGCTTGAGCCTAACCACCATCATCAAACCGTTGGACCGATGGCCGGGACAATCTCCGCCAATTCCTGGGTTTATGTCGTTGAAAACAAGACTTTTGGAAACAAAGCTTTCTGCCGTCAGGTCGAGGGAATGCAACAGTTTGGTGACTACAGCGAAAAAGCGCTGGATGGCTTGCGCTCCTGGCGGGACATTTTCGCTCCGTCGCTGCAAGCGGCCCTAAAAGCTGAAGGTGAGTTACCCCTTAAACCGATCGTCACCCAGGCTCTTCAGATGGGCGATGAACTCCACAATAGACACAGTGCTTCTTCGGCTTTGTTTGGAAATGCCATGGCAATCGGCCTGGTCAAAGCTGGCTTGCCTTTAGCTAAACTTATTCCAACACTGTATCTGCTCAAAAACCATAACCTGATTTTCCTGGGGCTGGCCATGGCAGCAGGAAAAGC
>CAZSGL010000096.1:0-8376 GCA_964606265.1 uncultured Anaerolinea sp.
GCGGCGGCCCGACACCAACTGTCGGTGCTTAAAGGGAACAAATATCGGGGCGCTCATCCGCGAGTGAAATGGTGGGTAAACCCATTTCCTTCGCGCGCCAATCTCCTGTATTCAAGCCGGTTAATAGCGCTTTGCCGCGCGGCGAATTTATAATGGTGTAATCTTCATTATCCTGGTGGGCAGTTAATAACACCCCGCGTTTTACTGCCTTTGCTACTGCTGCTGTGAATTTCTTTTCGCGGTCTGAAGTGTCCGTACCAAATGCTCCAGCCACAACCGGATCAGCCAACAATTCTTTGCGGGTTGCATAGCCAGTGTTTTCTTCACGCGCCTGCAGGTACCAGAATACAAACAAAATACTTTTCATCTCACCCGGGTCATCCAATTCCTGCAAAACCCTGGTAAAGAATTCTTCCGGTATTTGGATAGTGAATTTCGGATTGCCTTTAAAACCGTCGAATTTGGGCATTAACTATGCCTACTTTTTCTTCATCGCCTGGTCAAACTCGCCAGTGAAAGTGGCGGCGTTCTCAAACTTAGCCAAATTCTCGATGAAGACCAGTTTGATTCCCGGATGGGTGGGACCGTTACGATGTTTAGCCACAATCAACTCGGCAATATTTTTGCTTGTGGATTCTTTATCGAGCATATCCGGGCGGTGAATGAACATGACGATATCGGAATCCTGCTCAAGACTGCCAGATTCGCGCAAGTCTGAGAGCACCGGTTTTTTATCGGTGCGCTGTTCCACCGCGCGTGAAAGTTGGGCAGCAGCCAGGACCGGTACATTTAATTCGCGTGCGAGGACCTTAAGGCTTCTTGAAATGAAAGAAACTTCCTGAACGCGGTTTTCTGTACGTGTGTCGCTGCCCATCAACTGCAAATAGTCAACGATGATCAGGTCAAGGTTTTTCTCCATGTGCAAACGCCGGCATTTGGTACGTAACTGCAGCGGGGTGATCGCAGGGGTATCATCCAACCAGATGTTGGTGGCGCTCATGCTGTCAATTGCCCTGGTGAAGATCGGCCACTCGTCACCTTTTAGTTTTCCGGTGCGCAAGCGCTGCGTGTCTATGGCGGTTTCCTGGGCGATCAAGCGCTGCACCAACTGCTCATTGGACATCTCCAGTGAAAAGAGAGCCACGTGTTTCCCGTGTTTCTGGGCAGCGTTCTTGGCAACTGAAAGTAAAAAGCCGGTCTTCCCGGAGCCAGGGCGACCAGCGATGATGAGTAAATCTGATTTCTGCAAACCACCCAACAAACGGTCGAGGTCGGTGAGACCAGTGGGGACTCCAAAAATCTCATCATCCCGTTCTGAAAGCTGGTCAACGTGGTCATAATAAGCACTGAGTACTTTATCAATTGGTTCAAGATCATGGCGGATGCGCCGCTCGCTCAAGCCAAATACCTGGACTTCAGCTTTATCGATGATCAGGTCAACGTCTTTTTGCTGGTCATACGCCAACTTGGCAAGTTCATTGGCTGCCACGAGCATACGCCTGCGGATGGACGCCTGCTCCACACTGTGGGAATACGCCTGGGCATGCAGAGATGTGGGGGTCTGGTTGACCAGAGAAATGAGGTAAGCCTGCCCACCAATTTCGGTGAGTTGGTTCTGGCTTGAAAGGTCTTCACTTACTGTCAGGATGTCGATCGGTACACGCCGTTCAAATAGCCTCACGAACGATGCCCAAATCCATTGGTTGCGGATGATATAAAAATCTTCGGCTCTTAATATCTCGGCGATCTCAAAATACGACTCGGGATTGATCAACACCGACCCCAATACGGCTTCCTCGGCCTCGCGGCTGTAGGGCTGGGATTGGATCTCAGTTGTGGTTGTTTCACGCGGGGCGGATAGATCGCTCATACCTGTCTCAACTTTCGTTTGGACTTAAAATCCCGATGGGTAATCCCCTAATTTTCCGAAAATGGCGGTGCCTGTTCGTCCCCTTCAGAGTCGTCCTCCTGAGAGTCTTCCTCTTGAGATTCGTCTCCTTGAGAGTCGGTGTCTCCGGAATCGTCCAGTTTTACATGCTGCAAAAAATCTTCAAAAACGCTCAGACGTTTCCTGGCGTCCGGACTATCTGCGACGTCTTTTTCCGAAACACCGTCTTCCTCCTGCGAGGTTTGAAGATCCTCCTCAGGGGTGATACCAGCCAGATCGAGCACACCGCGACCAACTAAAATGGGCACATGCGCACGTACCGCGACCGCCAGTGAATCCGAAGGCCGCGAATCGATGTGGAGAATTTCCTCTCCTGCCTGAACAACCAGGTTGCCATAAAAAACGTCGCCTTTTAACGCGACAACTTCAACCCTGAGTAGTTTTCCCTTCAACTGCTCAATACTGCGCATGAGTAAATCGTGTGTTTGCGGACGGGCAATCTCGATTTCCTGCAGGGCAATGGTGATGGATTCGGCTTCGTAAGGACCTATCCAAATTGGAATGTAGCGTTGAGCATTCACCTCGCGCAACAGGACCACGCGCTGTTGATTTGTCAGGCTAATCCGTATACTATCGATAATCACTTCCACCATCTCGACCATCAAGACTCCCTGTAGTGTTTTACTTATAGTATTCTAACACGCGCGAAAAACAGGTGCAACTCAGATGATACTGTAAGAATAGATTTTTAAGAATTCCCTGTTTTTCTCTTGCGTTTTTTAAGATTCGAGTATAATAGCAAAACATTTGTGTAACAATAATACACACCCATTAGCCATTGGAACACAAATTATTGCAGCCTCAGGCACATCTTCGGGGAAAAATCGACATCAATCGGCTGCAATCTCATCACCAGATCTGTTTCAGAAACAACCCAACCTTAATAAGAGTATCTGAAGTTAGTGCGCTGTTCTCTTCAATTACAGACTAAATCTTAAATTCTTAAATAATGGGGTATGATTAATCCACATGAAACCGAGAGTTCTAATCGTTGAAGGAAAACGCACAGAGCACCCTTCTTT
The DNA here is from genome assembly GCA_964606265.1 of uncultured Anaerolinea sp. Lineage (GTDB taxonomy): Bacteria > Chloroflexota > Anaerolineae > Anaerolineales > Anaerolineaceae > UBA6107. The sequence continues at coordinate 2,971 of CAZSGL010000096.1, forward strand.
TGCCGCTGGTCTGGCAAAAAAAGGGTACCTGGTTGAGAGCGTCCTCAGCGGCAGCGCAGCAGTCGAAAGACTAGATGCAGTGGTGCCGGATCTGGTCATCATTGATGCTTCATCAATGCGAACCAGCGGCAAGCGCATCTGCCGTTCGCTTCACGAAAAACAACCTTTCCTGCCAGTTATCCTGGTGATCGACTCCAGTGGTGATCCCAACGATCATTACGGATCCAATTCAGTCCTGGTACTCCCCTTTACCATGCAAAAATTACTAAACCGGGTAAAGCACCTGCTCCCGGTAAATAACAACGGCGGCCTTGAAGCAGGTCCTTTTACGCTCGATATGGAACAACGCCGCGTCATCATGGATGACAAGCAAGTTCAATTGACGCCGAGACTGGCAGGGATCTTCAAGATCCTGTTGGAGCACCCGGGTGAGGTTATTGAACGGGAAGCCCTTTTCCGCCAAGCTTGGGAAACTGATTACACCGGCGATACACGTTCGCTGGATGTGCATATGAGTTGGCTGCGGCTGGCGCTGGAAGAAAATCCGCGTCACCCGAGATACATCAAGACCATCCGCGGGGTGGGTTACCGCCTGGATGTTGAAATAGAATCCAAACCAAAATTTAAGAAACGTTAATTCCCCCAAAATAAACAATGAGACTGGTCGGTATGACCAGTCTCTTTTTATCATTTTATTGATAATTACTTCAGTAGCTCGACCCAGGACGGTTGCTGGTACAACTCAGCGCCTTCCATATTCATGAACATATTTGCATTACCAGAAAAATTCACTTTATTGCCAATGATCTGAGTATTGAATGTGTCAGAATATGAAGTACCGTTGATTTTGAAGTTTGTAGTAGGTCCATAAATCGTTCCGACGTAATCGTTTAAAGCGCTGCCATTCAAGGTAATAGTGGCTTCATTCTCAGGAGGGATGTACATCAGTATACCGCGTACAGCCGGGCCGACTCCGCAGAGGCTATTCTCGCAATTAGGAGCCGTGAGGTGCAACTCGGCAGATCCATTGAATTTTGTTGTGCCGGAGTTAAAGCGCAGGGTCACGTTTTCAGCCCAAATAGTCGCATTGGCGTTAACATCGAAATCGCCTTTCAAACAATACAACCCGGGCGAGAATCTAAGTGTATCGCCAGAGTTCACTTTTATGCCGTTGTAATTGCCGGGTGAGATCGTATCGCCTGCAGGTCTAGTCCCATAAGCTGCACCAGTGCAGATCGGTTCTTTAATGTTCAGATCGGGTAATTTCTCAGCGGTCTGCATTGGGCAGGGAGAGATCGCTCCCGGGCACGAGCCGGTATATGCAGTATAGTACAACGCGTCTCCACCCACGATTGAAACATTAGAACTACCGCCTCCATAGATACAGGAGTTGGAGAAAATACCACCTTTATTGATATTAATATTTCCATTACCGCCAAAGTCGATACCGCCGATGTTGCCGCAGGAGTTGGATAGCGATACGATGGCATTGCCATAGGCGGCCGGTTGTTTGGGGTAAACCCTGGCGGTAGATTCGACAACAGTAGTAAGCGTATCTTGTCCGATCACAGTGGCGAAAGTGGTTTGCATTTCAGTTGTCACTTTCACCCGTACATCCAGGTAAGTGGCAAACAAATTTTTGCCGCAAGTTACTTGCACACCATTGCCGGTAGAGAAGTCGTTAATCACCAAATTAATATCGTCCGCCAAAGCCGATTCTACGGCAGCATTGGCTGCATTGGTGGAAGCAAGCGCGCCAAGAGCAGAGCCACAATAAAAACTTGAGGGTGCTGAATCTTTCATTGATTGAGCAGCAGCTCCAGCGCCAGCCAATGATGCGGAATCGGCTGTGCTCTGGTCTGTCCGACGTTCGTTATAGACCCTGCTACCATCCAGGGCGAGGGCTGTCAGCGCTAAAAGCCCTACCAGCCCCAATGCCAGGATGATGATGATCTGTCCTTTTTCACGATTAAACTTATTCATATTTACCTCTACTTACTCAGTGGGTGGTTGCGGGCGCAGGATGATGCCGTTGGCTGTTGTGCGCAAAGGGATCGTTTGCCCGATAATCGCCCCCAGGAACGGCATGGTGATATTGAAAGTCTGGGAGACCTCAATATGCAACTCCTTGCCGGCATACACTTCAGCAAAAGGAATGCCTGAACATGGAGCATAAGATCCATTGTTACGTTCGATCAAAACTACAACCGCAATATCATCCGGAAGAACTTCATTGGAAAGGTTATACATGATCCTTTCACGGATCTGGTCGCAGTGGGTGGGGAATGCCACCCCGAAAATGATACCCTCTTCCGCGGCGTCCTGAAGCGCGAAAAGGGTGAAGATTGCCCGTCCCAGGTCAACAATCCCTGCAAGCAGGGTGAGCAGCAAAGTCAGGGAAATGGCAAGTTCAACCAGGCTTTGTCCGCGTTCGGAACGCCTGGAAGAAACTGGGGTAGGGTTCATTAACCGTTTCCTTATCATTTATTTACCAGTCATACCAATACTGCACATAACAACCATTTGAGAGGACAACTCTAACAGCACTTATGGTGAAATTATTCGACAGGAAAGTGAACTGCAGAATGTTGGAGTAGGTTTGGTGTGGTATTAATAAATCTGCTGGAGCGGTGTAATAGAACGTGAGAATTTGTGGAGAATAAACTCCAAGATCCTCGATCCAGATCAGTCTTTCCCGCATGGACGCTTTTTCCAGCTTATCTCCGCCCCACCAGAACAGGGAAATTGAGCTTATCGAAACATCTTCATCAGCGGAGTTGTTCTCAATATTGGCATTCCACACCTTGTCTCCGCGCGTCGGGGTGGTCATGGTGAAATAATTGCAATTTTCGACCTGGGTTGGTGTGGGGGTCTTGGTCGGCGTGGGTGTGCGTGTTGGTTTGGGTGTATTAGTTATTGTCGCAGTGTTTGTCGGAGATGGCGTAAAAGTGACTGAAGGGGTCAAAGTTTCTGAAGCCGTTGGAGTGATGGAAGGCGTCAGCGTAATGGATGGGGTTAATGTGATCGTCGGCGTATTGGTAATCGTCGGTGTATTGGTGATCGTCGGCGTGTTAGTAATTGTCGCCGTATCTGTGGGAGTTGGAGTTAATGTGGGGGTAGAGGTTTCCGTTGGCGTAGATGTGAAGGTAGACGTCGCCGTTGTGGTAGACGTTGACGTGGCCGTCCTGGTCGGTTTTGGCGTGTTGGTATGCGGCGGTGTACCCATTACTTCAAGTTTACTGATGACAGTCCTGGCGGAAGTGGAGGTAATAGGAATATCCGGGAAATTGAAAAAGTGCACGATAGGTTCGTACAGAGTGGACACGGTGACAACCACGCGGTCACCAGACTCAAGTTCTTGCGGAATCGGGCAGACAGCGTTAATCGGGTCGACAGCACCATTATTATCGGGGCCGTGGTCATAAGAGATTTCCACGTCATCTGCGGTTAGCTGGGCAATCGTTCCGCGGACAATGGCTCTGTTTATAATTCCGGTACAATCACGATAGTAAACCGCACCACCCGGGGTTATTTGCCCAACGCCTGAAGCGTAACGCGCACCTTCGCGGCTGGCGGTGAAGACCGAGCTATAAAGGAAGACCAGCCTGGCAACTTCAAATATTCCGATCATCAGAAAGAGGAAAATAGGCAAAGTCATAGCCAGTTCAACCATAGCCTGGCCTTTTTTTCTTTGTTTTGTATTCCTATTGAAGAGGTATTTCATTTACGTTACCCTGTCTGACGATTAAATTGAGTATTTATGCAATGGTGTAATTGTGTATATACAATCCGTCTTGTTAGATTATACAGTGGGATTCATTCATTTTGGGGCGGCATTGCAGATTTGTTAATCCTCCGGGATGACCATTTCAGACTCTTTACGCTGTTTGAAAAGGATGGGCAGCACTGGTGCCAACATGGCAGAGGAAGTTAATAACCCGGCAGTTATTGACACCTGTTTTGCCACAACACCAACGATAGGACCACCAAGGGTTTGCCCTACCGCGTCCATCTGGCTGCTAAAAGATAATACGGTCGCCCTCACATTCGCAGGCAGGTGGTGGTTGACCCAGGTCGTGTAGACCGGATAGATCACTTCGCGAGTTACCCCAATCAATAGAGCGCAGGCAAGGGCAGCCAGAAGGTTACCAGCCAATGCGAATCCGATCAGACCGGCGAATAAGACCAGGCTGAGCAGCAATAATCCCCGCGCCAGGGTGTTTATCTTGGGATGATGCAGTCGTTTCTCGGCGATCTTCGTCGCGAAGGCAGCCAACCCGAGTAAAACCAGTTTGAAAGCTGCGTTCCAAAAGGTTGCGGTCATCTCTATGTCATCGAATCTCAAATGTAAAAAATTTAAAGTCGGTAAATTGAAGCGTTCAAGAATATGAGCCTGCCACAATCGGTCGTAGCCTTCACTGTAAAGACCAAAGATGAAACCCGCTGCAAGAATTCCGATCAATGCTGGGCGAATCTTCAGTACAGAGACTCCCTGCCTGAAAATTCCGAAAAATTGCTGCCAGCGTGTACTCGAATCCAGAGGCTGGGGGGCGTACCCATCTTCCGGCATGAACAAAACAAGATAAATGCCAAGAACGAGGAATAATGCTCCGCCAACGAGGATGGGGATGCGGATAGAAACCAACGCCAGGATGACGCTCAGGATGGTTCCTACAATTCCCCCCCACTGATCCCAACGGGCAGCGCGAATATACGCTGACCCGGCATTCTCCTCGCCGACCTCATCACTGATCCACGCTTGCGATGCTCCACTGGTAAAGGTGTAACCCAACCCCCATAAAACCTGGGCCGTCATGATCACCCAAAAAACAGGCCAGAGTCCGTTGACTAGAAACGCCAATCCGATGAGAAAAACACCGATGATCACCGAGAGGCGCCGGCTGACGCTGTCTGCCAGCACGCCTGTTGGGACTTCGAAGATAAAAATGGATGCTTCGAGGGCGGTTCCCACCAGCACCAATTGCAAGGGATTCAGCCTGGCGACAAAAATGTAATAAAGTAAATTCACCGTAAAGATGAGCGAGTACAACACGGCGGTGACGAAACTAGTTGCAAAGTAAACCCGAAGGGGTGGATGCTTTTGCATTACGCGATCAATTGAAGAATAGCAGTAAAAATTATTGCCGCGCCTGCGCCTTTAAGCGTGCACAACACGTTTACGATATCATTGGTCATCCATTGCCAGCCTCGCAATAGATACGTCTGTGTTCCGCAGCCGTGTTGGGGGTGTCTCTCGGTTTCACGGGAACACTGAGGGCAATAATAGATCGCCTGGTGGGTCGCGCCGATCCATGAATCCGCCAGGCTGCCGATAAATCCACCCAGCGTTACGACGACCAGGAAAACCCTGGGTTCGATACTCAAACCGGGCGGCGCGAGGAGAAA
>CAZSGL010000097.1:0-8348 GCA_964606265.1 uncultured Anaerolinea sp.
ATCTTGACAGGGTATTAAAAACCTTTGGACTTGAGAAATTCTCTCCCAATGATTTCGATAGCGTTGAGAATCAACTCGTCAGCCGGTTACTGTTGGAGGGTTTGGATCAAGACGCGCAGGACACCCTGCCCTATGTAAAGGAGCGGCTTCCAGTTGAACTGGAAGAGCGTTTCCAAAGCCTCATCAAAGCCGACACACTGGAAAAGAAGACGGGTGAAAAAGTTCACCAGGACCTGGTAAGAGCGGTTATTAACCTCAGGTTGATCCGCATCAATGCCACCTTGAGTCAGTTGCGATTTCTGCAGGAGGACCCCGAGTTGCCGGAGGAAGAGAAGAATGAATTGGGCGAACAAATGCTTCAATTGACGCTCGCCCGTGGAAAACTTGACAAGGCAAGTACAAAACCACTGCAATAATCCGCCCTTGACATTATGGTATAGTTAACCCATGCTTTCATCCCCAAAATGCGAAGATCCTCACAAGTGACATCAACTACAAAACAACCCCCAATCGGTAAGCCAAAAACCAGGAAGAATGCTGCGACAAAAGCAGTGGTGAAAAGCCGCCCTGGCGGGGTAAAGAAGCCCGGTTTGATGGCTGGTTTTGAAGATGATCTGCTCACGAAACAGGATCCCGACGATGCCGCGCTTGCACAAAACCGCGCTGAGTGGGGAGAAGTTGTGGCGGAGGATCCACTTGAAATTCTGGAAGACCCCACAGTTGCTCTTGAGTTATCAGAAGATCCTGTGCGCTTGTACCTTAAAGAAATCGGGCAGATCCATCTATTGGATGCCGATTCTGAGTTCAGGCTGGCTGCGCGTATAGAAGCTAAGGTGCGCGTGGATACCCTGGTCAACCATGCCTTACCCGTCCGTGCAGCGGAAGGTCATTTCCGTTCAATCTTTAGCAGCATCGTCAACGACATGCTCACCTCGTGGGAAAGACTGCAGGAGGATGCGCAGCGAATTGGTAAAACGGAATGCCCCGACCTAGCATTAACTCTGGCGGAGGCACAATTATTACGCAGGAGTTGGCAGTCGGATTCACCCTCTTATTTACGCACCTACCTGGATAATGGGCGCTGGGGTAAAGATGCCATTTGGGAAGAGTTGGTACGTCACGCTTATGCGCTCTTCCTGGGTCTATACTTGCTGCCAGATCCCCTTTCAATACCCTTGCTCAAAAAACTCACCGAAACTGCGATCATGCCGGAAGCGGCATGGTTTAAACGCCGATTACCGGAAGAAAATATTCTTAAGGCTGAATTGGAATCCATCAACAGAAGGGCGGAAGAAGCCAACCAGACCTTGATCCGTGCCAACCTGCGCCTTGTGGTGAGTATTGCCAAGCGTTACCTGGGACGGGGAATCTCATTCCTTGATTTGATTCAGGAAGGGAACCTGGGTTTGTTGCGAGCCGTGACCAAGTTTGACTCGACGCGCGGTTTCAAGTTCAGCACATACGCCACCTGGTGGATCCGTCAGTCGATAAGCCGTTACATAGCCGAGCATGCCCGTACCATCCGCATTCCCGTGCACCTCTTTGAAGCCATCACCCGTCTGTTGCGCATTCAGCGCTCGCTGGTACAGGTGCTCGGACGTGAACCCACCCAGGAGGAATTGGCGCTGGAAAGCGACTTACTCTCCAGTGACGACGCTGTTGCCATTAAACGCGCAAAAGAGACCAATCAACCCATCGATGGTGAATTACAAAAACGCTGGACATGGGCGACCGTGAAGGTACAGCGCATCCTTCAATCTGCTGAGGAGCCAATCTCGTTGGAACGCCCGGTGGGGGATGAAGAGAGTAGCCAATTAGGCGATTTCATTGAGGATGATGACGCCCTCGAACCAATGGATGCTGCTGCCCGCGAAATGCTGCGCGAACAGGTACAGAGCGCCTTGGCTGCCCTTTCAGAAAGGGAACGCCAGGTATTGGAGCTGCGCTTTGGATTGATCGATGGCAAAGACCATACCCTTGAAGAAGTCAGCCGTTATTTCAATGTAACGCGCGAAAGGATCCGCCAGATCGAAGCCAAGGCATTACGAAAACTACGTCATCCAACCCGCAGCCGCCATCTGCGCGAGTACCTGGGGTGAGCGGTATTTTATTCAACTAGTGGAAAAAACGAATTTGCTTGCTTGCAACCCAATTTCATTCATGATATACTTTCAACATCAAAGGAAATAAGATTCATCGCTTATGTAATGACCTGAACCTCAAAAGGTACAGGCAGCCCACAAATCCCAATCCCTTTAATTAAAAGCAATCTTTCCCCTGCCACGCAGGAGAAGTGTCAAAATTCTCAACCTATTAACGAAACACGGATGAAAACAATATGAATATAGTTGAAATGGAAAACGCCCCCCTTGCTGCATTGCGCAAAATTGCAGAAGAACTTCGAGTACCCAACGCCCACCGATTAAAGAAGGAAAACCTCATCATCAATATCCGCAAGGCAGAAGCCGCAGCGGAAGGCATCGAGGTGAAAGGCGGTGTGCTCGAGATCACTCCCGAAGGAGTGGGATTCCTGCGCAATAATTACTCCATTGGCCCGGATGATGTTTATGTTTCGCAGGCACAATTACGCCGGTATGACCTGCGTATGGGAGATTTCGTTATTGGTGTGGTGCGCCCTCCACGGGATGCCGAACGCCATTACGGGCTGCTCAAGGTGGAGAGCATCAACGCGTTGACCCCTGAAGAAATGAAGACACGGACAACCTTTGAATCCCTTACACCAATTTTCCCGGATAAGCGATTTGACCTGGAAACCGATCCCTCGATCCTTTCCTCCCGCCTGATCAACCTGATCGCTCCCATTGGACGCGGTCAGCGCGGCATGATCGTTTCACCGCCGAAGGCAGGCAAGACCACCATCCTCAAACAATTGGCTAATTCCATTGCCACCAATAACCCGGAGATCCATTTGATCGTGGCGCTCATCGGTGAACGCCCTGAGGAAGTGACCGATATGGACCGTTCGGTTGACGCGGAAGTGGTAGCCTCCACCTTCGATGAACCCGTGAGTTCACACGTGCGCACCGCAGAGATCACGCTGGAGCGCGCCAAGCGCCTGGTGGAAATTGGGCGGGATGTAGTCATCCTGATGGACTCGCTCACCCGCCTGGCGCGAGCTTATAACCTGGTGGTAAATCCATCTGGTCGTACCCTCTCCGGTGGTATGGACCCCTCAGCGCTCTATCCCCCCAAGAAATTCTTTGGCGCTGCCCGTAATATCGAAGAGGGCGGTTCGCTGACGATTATGGCTACCGCACTGGTGGATACCGGTTCACGCCTTGACGATGTGGTCTATGAAGAATTCAAAGGAACTGGTAACATGGAGTTGCATCTCTCCCGCCGCCTGCAGGAACGCAGGATTTTCCCGGCGATCGATATTGAACGGTCATCCACACGGCGTGAAGATTTGCTCCTTGGTCCGGATATTTTACCGAGAGTGTGGTTGATGCGGCGCATGTACCTGCAGATGATCGCCACCCCACCTCAGGGCGCCGGAATGGATCCATCTGTGGCAACGGAAGCCATTTTACAGCGCATGGCAAAAACCAAGAACAACCTGGAATTCCTTGAGAACTTAACGGAGGTTTAGTGAGTCCCAAAAAAATTACTCAGGAGGTTCCGGCAGAGGAACCCAAAACGATCCCTGCCAGAACCATCAAATGGATACCCATCCTTTCCTGGGGTGTAACAGCTTTATTGGTAGCAAGCCTGGCCTTGGTTCTTCTTAAAATCAACCCTTTTGAAAAAGAAGTGGTTGCTGCACCCGAGGTCAACACCCAGGGACAAGTCAACGTACCTCTACCGGAATACCAGAACACGACCAGGAATTATTCGGTTGTGCGCCTGGCGGATTTTGACACATCCGTTCCGAATGGCATCCGCCAATACCCCATCAAATACTCAGTCGAGGAAGGTGATTCCATTTTCGCGATTGCAAAACGGTTTAACCTGGATCCGGAAACCATCCTTTGGGCAAATTTCGATTTGCTCGATGATGACCCGACCTTCCTTTCCCCCGGCTGGCGCCTGACCATTCCTCCCACTGACGGCATTTACTACAAGTGGAAGGAAGGGGATGACCTCAACAAGGTTGCTGAAAAATACTACGCCGAAGTTGAGGACATTATCAGTTGGCCTTCCAACCACATGGATATCACCAATCCCAGCACAGAGGGAATCGAGTATGTGATGATCCCTGACGGCTGGCGGGAATTGGTGCCGTGGATCATCCCATTTGATTTTGCACCCCGTGCAGGTGTCACACGTGTGGTCAGCGGACCAGGCGGCTGCGCTGCTCCTGCATATGGTCCGATGGGTTCCGGAGCATTTAGTTGGCCAGTGTCGGCCAGGTACCTGACTGGTTTTGACTTTACCAGTTATCACCTGGGGATCGACATCGCGGCATCCACTGGAACACCAATTTCAGCTTCAGATAATGGAACCGTTATCTACTCCGGATGGAACGACACCGGCTATGGGTACATGGTGGCGATCGACCACAACAATGGCTTCCAGACGCTTTACGCGCACATGTCCTCATTGGCGGTTAGCTGCGGTGATAATATTGGCGCGGGTACTTACATTGGCGCTGCCGGTTCCACAGGCAGATCCACCGGAGCCCATCTTCACTACGAAGTGCGCTACAACGGCGGATTCATTAATCCCTGGCAGGTATTGGGTTATTGAGTTACGCGTAAACTTTAAAAATGACAGGCGCCCTGGGGCGCCTGTTTTCTTATAACAAAGTCGTGGGGTCAACAGTCACATGCAGGCTGACGCCCCCAAGCGTCCATTCTGCCGGGGGATGCAATTCCAATAGTTTGCCCGGGTTGCTGCCGCGAATTAATATTTGCCAGCGGTATTGCCCGGCCCGTTTTTCGTAGTAAGACGGAGCAGGACCGATCAATTCAGTTTGGCGCAAATCCGCTTCATCAATCCAGGTCAGGAGTTGATCCTTTTGCTGCAGCACCTGTTTTTGGAGCACCGCCGGGTTTGCATGGCGGAATTCGAGTTTCAACATGCGGCTGTAGGGGGGATAGCGCATCTTTTTGCGATAATCAAGTTCGGTGGTCTTAAAGCCTTCAAAATCATAGGCTGCGGCGTACTGGATGGCATAATGTTCTGGAGAAAAGGTTTGCAGCAGGACCCTGCCGCCGAGTGAACTGCGCCCGGCGCGCCCGGATACCTGGGTGAGTAATTGGAAGGTGCGTTCAGCCGCACGGAAATCCGGCAGGTGTAAACTGATATCCGCCAGCACCACTCCCACCAGGGTAACGAGCGGCAGGTCCAGACCCTTGGCGAGCATTTGTGTGCCGATGAGGATATCCGCACGGTGCTGGGTAAAATGGTCGAGGATCAGATCATGGGCGCCTTTAAACCGTGAAGTGTCCGCATCCCAGCGCAGGGTTCGCGCAGACGGGAAATGTTCAAGGACAAGTTTTTCAAGGCTTTCAGTACCCATACCAAATTGGCGGATATTGGGTCCCTGGCAGGTTGGGCATGTTTTGGGCATCTGGCGCTGGTGATTACAGGAATGGCACACCAGCATCGCGTTAGTGGCGTGCCAGGTGTATTGAGTATTGCAGCGGCTGCAGCGCAGCACCGTCCCGCAATCCCTGCAAAAAACGTAAGAGGCGCTGCCCCGGCGGTTGAGGAAGAGAATGGCCTGTTCATTACGCTCGAGCACTTGTTGTAATTCGTGGGTTAATGCCTTACTGAGCGCAGTACGGTTGCCGCTGCGCAATTCCTCACGCATATCAACCACCTCGATGATCGGCATGGGCGGTGGAGTGGACGCGGGTGTGGTTGCGGGGTGGTCCCCGGGCAGGCTGGTTGCCACACGGTTGGGTAGGACGAGGATTGGCCACTTGTGCTGTTCGAATTGCGCCATCATTTCAATCCCCGGTGTGGCAGAACCAAGAAGCACTACAGCAGAGGTTTGTTCAGCGTAAGTTAGCGCGGCTGCCACGGTGTGATACCGCGGCGGGGTGTCTTCCTGGTGGTAGGAATGGTCGTGGCATTCATCAATCACAATGAGACCAACATCAGGGAGGGGTGCAAACAGCGCGCTGCGCGGTCCGACCACAATGGAAAGCTGTCCTTGCCGTACGCGGCGCCAGGTATCGTAGCGCTCTCCCGCGGAGAGTTTGGAGTGGATCAACCCCACTTTACCGGGGAAGCGCGCAAAAAAGCGTTTGGCGGTTTGCGGGGTGAGTGAGATCTCCGGAACGAGAATGATGGCTTGCTTTCCCAGTGCCAGGGTTTCCGCTACGGCTTTCAGGTAAATTTCAGTCTTGCCTGACCCGGTAATGCCGTGCAGCAGGACCGGTTGAAGTTTGGATCTTCCCTGAATTTGAGCAGAAACCACTAGCATGACCTTTTCCTGTTCAGCGGTCAACACCGGGGAGGTGGTGAGTACGGGCTGCAAATGCGCCAGCGGATCCCGCCAAACTTCAGTTTCACTCAACACGATCAAGCCGAGTTCCGACAGCCTTTCAAGGTCAGCGATATTGGCGCCGGTTTCGGCATATACCCACGTCACTTTTACCGGGATAGCTTCTGCATTAAGAAAATCCAAAACGCGCTTACGCCTTTCACGGATGGTACCGGTGTTGCGACCAAGCAGCGCAAGTCCATCCTCGCTGTCGGGCACACTGGCAAGGAAGAGTGCGGTGCGAATCACCTTGGGGCGCACGTTGGGTGGAGGCAAAAAGGGCTGGCTCGTGAGCACGCCCTGTTTCACCAGCCCTACAAGGCTGGCGCGCCATTCGATGTTGGGCAGGGCGGCGTCCAATTGGCTGCCGCGCAGATCCCCGCGTTTGGCAAGGAGTGAAGTAAGGCGAACCTGGACAGGTGTCAGGTTTTCCGGCAGTTGCCCGGATAGCAGATGCAGGTGCACATCCGCGTGCTGGCTCAACCCCGGCGGCACCATCAGATCCAGGAAGGAGGATAGGGTGGAAAAATTGACTCGGGCAAGTTCCACTGCCAGTTGGATCTGGGCGGGGGTGACCACCGCCTCGCTCTCGATCACGGCAGTGACCGGTTTCGTTTCTGGAACAGAGGCTTCCTCCATCAACTCGATGACGATACCCTGGACGACTTGCCTGCCAAAGGGAACCTCAACAAGGGAGCCAACGCTCACATGCGCATGCAATTCAGGCGGGAGAGAATAGTCAAAGACACCCGAGACCTGGGCGATATTGACGGAAATTCGGGCAAAATTTGGCATGAGGGATTTTACCCGGTGATGGCGGCTGCGGCGTAACCGACCACCCGTGAGGCGTCTCCGGAGGCGTCAGCCGAGGTGCTGTGGTGCAGCAGGGTGACGTGCCTTGCGCCCATTAATTGAGTCGTCCAAAGTGCCAGCGCGACCGCGCCAGCTCCGCAGGCAAACCCTTCGCGGTGTTCCTCGGCTTCCAGCACACCCGCGGGATCGAAAGCTGTGAAGCGCCCGGTCATCACCCGGTCCAGTTTAATGGCGGTAGCTTGCGGATAGAAATGCGAGAGGTCTGTGCTGGCAACGATGAGGGCGTGTTTGCCCGCCAGAGCTTTGTGGATGCTGCGCGATGCGGCTTGCAGGCTGGAGGCATTGATTGTGCGCACCATGATAGGCACAAGTTGGAAGGTATCTTTTACCGCTACTTGCAGGAAAGGCAGTTGGATCTCGAGAGAGTGTTCCGCGTCATTTCCGATGTGCTGCAGCGTCAACCCGGCGCCTGATTGCAGATCGCGCTCGATTTCCTCGACCAGGTCGGCGGCGATGGGGATCTCTCCCAGCGGGGTGGCGTAAGACGTGTGGCTGCTGGTGAGAAACTCAGCAGGTTGGTAATCATGCAGGGGAGAGAGAACCACACAAACATCAAAAGACAAACCTTGGACACAGCGGTAGGCATACCCGGCGGTGGCGCCGGAATAGAAGTACCCGGCGTGGGGCACGATAAGACCGTATAGATTGCCTTCCACATTCGATGGTGAAGCCTGATCGATGTACCCGTGGATGGCTTTCTGCAGAGCGGTTTTATCCCCGGGGTACCAGGAGCCGGCAATTGGGGAGGGGCGGACAGGAGAGATCGTTTTCATGATTCACCTCGTGATCTATTCAATTATACCGACGGAAGAGGGAAATAAAAAAGCAGCCCGGTGGACTGCTTTTTTGTGTAAACTATTGGATCAGGAAATCATGCGGGTTAACTTTACCGTAGTTGGCGGTACGCAGTTCAAAGTGCAGGTGGGGACCGGAACTGTTACCGGTGGAGCCCATTGTTCCGATGGCATCCCATTGGAAGGCGTAATCTCCGCAACCCACGGCAAGTGAATCCAGGTGGGCA
>CAZSGL010000098.1:0-8244 GCA_964606265.1 uncultured Anaerolinea sp.
GGGACTTGACCCGCCGGCCCCCGAGTCCCAAACGCGGTGCGCTGCCAACTGCGCTAAACCCCGAACGCGTAGAGTATAATCCGAAGCGTGGAGAACCGTCAAGGAAATATGACGTTAAAATTTGACTGATGAAAATGACATCCAGAACTGCAATGACGATCATGCAATTAGCCATTTTCATTCTCCTCGCAGGGTGCCAGGCAGTGAATGCTCTTACACCTGAGCCCACCCGATTGGCTCCAACCCCGGATCTTGTTCCAACAATCAGCGAATATGAGTCAACAGCCACACTTGCACCTACGGCACTCCCATGCCTGGAGACGCATGGGCAGACTTTGGTTGAGCAAATAGACTCGCAATTCCTGCCCTGGCCGCTCGAGTTCACCGTTTACCTACCGCCGTGTTACTCTGTTTCCAACCACGTGTACCCTGTGCTTTATATGCTGCATGGACAGGTGAACAATAATGATCAATGGCCGCGCCTCGGACTACTTGACGCGGCAGACGAATTGATCGCAAGCGGCGAGACCCCCCCGTTGATCATCGTGATGCCTTACGAGGTCTCCTGGAGCGTCGGACCCGAGAAATCCAAATTCGACGACGCCCTGTTAGAGGATTTATTCCCCTATATAGAAAACAACTTTAACGCTTGCAGCTCGCGAGAATGTCGCATGATTGGAGGGCTTTCGCGGGGCGGGAACTGGGCTGTCAATTTGGGGTTTATGCACCCGGAATTATTCACCGCGGCTGGTTCACACAGCGCGCCGCTCTTTTTCGGCGAGGTAAACCGGATTACCGCGATTGTTACTGGAGGGGAGAAGGTTGAAGATCTGCCGCGCTTTTATGTTGATTCTGGCAATTCTGACGAGAACCTTGCCCAGGTGCTGGCTTTCGTGGCGCTATTGAAGGAGTATGATATCCCTTACGTGTACACGCAGTTTACGGGTTACCATTCCGAAGAATACTGGCGCGCCCATGCGAGGGATTACCTGATTTGGTATGCAAGCCAGTTGGTTACGATACCGTAAATACAGTTTCATCCCACTGTTCGCATTTCCATGTCTTTCCATCCCAATTGATCACCACGCAGGCTGTGTTGGCAAGCAAGTTGTCCCGCACAAAAGCGTAGGAGATATTTTCAACCAGACCAGGGAGACTGGCGTAAAGCAATCCACCATGCGTGATGCACAGAACATCGGTTTCGCTTTGCCCGGGTCGACGACGAAGTTCATCAAGTAACTCGCCAAGCCTGCCGCGAATTTCGTTCAGGCTTTCACCGCCCTCCACTTTTCGGTCAGGTAATTCAAGGGTAAACCAGGCGTTCCAGAGTTCAGAAAATTCTACCCAGGCCTTCTCGTCTGAACGCCCCTCAAGAATCCCGGCATCGAATTCCCGTAGCCCCTCGTGAATTTCGAATGGAATTTGAATCAGGTCACTGATGATCCGGGCAGTTTCAATTGCCCGCGGGATTGGGCTGGAGTAAAATGCTGAAAATTCCCTGCCGGACAATTGAACCGCCAATGCTGCTGCCTGCGCTTTCCCCTTTTCAGTTAAAGGGTGGTCAGCCTGGCGGTTCGAAAACACATGCAACGTATTGGCAGTGCTCTCGCCGTGACGCGCAAAAAGGACTCTCATGGGTACAGTTCGGGATTTGTGAATGGGATCAATGCAAAAATAACCGCAGGGACATACAGGGATTTGCGGTCAACGGCGTTATTGGTCAACAATCCGATGGCGCCGTTACCCTGTTTGGAATTATTTCGAGAAAAAACCCGGTCATCGGCCTCGCCCAGTTCCACCCCCTGGCGGACAAGCGCAGCCACTTTTTCCGGCAGGAAAAACTCCCCACTGCGCCCCCTCCCACAACGGCGGCTATCAAAGATCACCACCCAGGCGAATGCCCCCATACCGATTGGCCAATCCGCGCAACCCCCCTCAATGCCCACCCAGTAATCCAGTTCAGGGCGCAGCGCTTTTGCGAGGCCGGCTCGTTCCTCTGCGCCGCGCAACGTTTCTTCGTCGCTCATCGGTTGGACGCTGACACTCACTTTGACGTCAATTGAAATTGTTTCAAAGGTTTCAACGGGGAACATCTTTTTAAATCCTTCAAGCGTCGCGGCGATTTTAACTGGATTGGAGGATGCAATTCCGATATGCTTCATTGAGCGCTCCTGGATGAGGGGTTGATGCTGGTAATGTGGATATTGGTCAGGTTAATCAGAAAGGGCGGGGTTTCCCCGCCCTTTGCTTATTTTCAAAAAAAGAATTAGTAGGATACTTTTCGCGGGAGCTTCTTGGCCTGGGCAACCCACTCGGTTACCTGTGCTTCCGTTGGCATCTTGCGGACAAGTTTCTTCTTCTCGTTGACTTCAACCATTTTCTCAAACAGATTCTTGCCAACACGTTTGCTGAGTTCAACAATGGTATCCACACCGGCTTCTTCGAGCAGGTCTGAATACTCGCTGCCAACACCCTTAATGCGGAAAAGATCCGAAAGGTTGACCCATTCCAGGATGAGTGCATCACCGATGCCGGTTTTCTCGGAAAGTTCTTTACGACCCTTGGGCGTACCGCCCACATCCAACAGTGTCTCGGTTGTGCTGATCCCAACTGCTTTTAGTTTCTTCTTGTACGCTGGTCCGATACCTTCAATATCAATGATGCTTGGCATAGTTTCCTCCTGATCAATTTATTTTAAGTATTACTTAACAGTATAGACGCTTTTACCTGAAATTTCAACCAAAAATCTCCAGGCAGGGCTGTTGGCGCAACAAAAAGCAACCATCTGCGTATATTTATTTAACGATAAGGAGAATAAAATGACAGAGTCAAGTTATCAGATGAACACTTCTGCCCAGGGTCCAGGCTGCCTGGTGCGGGTATTGTATTTCATATTTATTGGTTCATGGCTCGGTTTGATCTGGATCCTGGCCGCGTGGTTTTTCAACCTGACCATTATCGGCCTGCCGCTGGGACTTGCCATGATCAACAGTATTCCACAGGTGATGACGCTGCGCCCGGTGCGGGTTCAGACCTCTGTGGTGGTGAAAGATGGCGCGCCGGTTCTACGCCAAACCGCAGTCGAGCAGCACCCCTTCCTGCTGCGTGCTCTGTATTTCATTCTCATTGGTTTTTGGTTCAGCTTTGTGTGGATGCTGCTGGCGTGGGTGCTCCTGTTGGTCACATTGGGACTTGCGCTGCCGCTCTCCTTCTGGATGTTCGACCGTGTTCCGGCGGTGACCACTCTCGCAAGGACATAAACTCAAATTCTGAAAAAATCCCGGTATGAAGTATAAATACCGGGATTTTTTTCGGTGTAAAATGAAGTTGTGATAAATATATTTTGCTCAATGGACTGGTGATATGAACGATTCGATCAAGATCGTCATCCCAATGGCTGGTTATGGCTCGCGCATGCGCCCGCACACCTGGAGCCGGCCCAAGCCTTTGCTGCTTTTAGCTGGCAAGACTTTATTGGATCATGCGCTGGACCAGTTCAAGACGCTGCCAGGTTTTTCGGAAGCCGAATACGTTTTCATTATCAGCCCAAACCAGGGCGACCAGATCCAGCTATACATGAAGGCTGTCCATCCAAAAAAAGAGGTGCATTTTGTGGTGCAGGAGCAAATGCAGGGGCAGTCTCACGCGCTGCTTTTGGCGGAGGAATTCCTGACAGGTCCAATGGTGATGGCTTTTTGTGACACACTCATCGAAACCGATCTGGATTTCCTGCAGAAGGAAAGCGCCGATGGGGTTGCGTGGGTAAAACCCATGGAGGATCCGCGCCGCTTTGGCGTAGTGGAACTCAACAAAGCAGGCTTAGCTACCCGAATGATCGAAAAGCCCAAGGAATGCACCAACAACCTGGTGCTGGTGGGATTCTATTATTTTAAGGATGCGCGCGAGTTAATCAGTGCCATCCGTGAACAGATAAAGCGCAACACCGCCCTGAAAGGCGAATATTTCCTGACTGATGCGATTAACATCATGCTGGAACGGGGGATGAAGTTAAAGGTGAAACAAACCGATGTATGGCTTGATTCCGGAATCCCATCCGCCGTGCTAGAGACAAATAGAATTCTTCTGGATAAAGGGCGTGCGCCGAAAACGGTTGTTCCTGGCGAAACCGTCACCATCATCCAGCCCGTATCCATCGCTGCAGGCTGCAAAATCAAGTCTGCCGTGATAGGTCCCCATGTAACTATTGGCAAGGATTGCGTCATCGAAAACGCCGTACTGCGTAATTCCATTATCGAGGCAGGGGTCTCCATCCACGACATGGTGCTTGAGGAGTCCTTGATCGGAAAAAACGCTGTCCTCAAGGGCAGGGCGGAACAGTTCAATATAGGGGACGACACGGGGTTCACTCGTTGAGCCTGTTATAATCCAAAGAAAATCAAGGAGAATATATGCCAGATCTGTATCTTTCGCGCCGCGTTGCCGGGTTAAAACCCTCCGGCATCCGCAAGTTCTTTGATATTGCCGCCACCATGGAGAATGTCATCTCGCTCGGTATTGGAGAACCCGATTTCACCACGCCTGAACCGATCCTGCAGGCTGGGATCCGTTCCCTGCAGCGAGGGGAAACGCACTACACCTCCAACCATGGCATTGTTGAACTGCGCCGCGAACTGTCTAAACACCTTGAAAAACTATATGGTGTGCGCTATAACCCGGACACCGAGATCGTTATCACCGTTGGTGGTTCTGAAGCTTTAAACCTGGCTGCAATTGCGCTGCTTAACCCTGGCGAGGAAGTATTGATACCCACGCCGTGTTTTGTATCCTACCAGGCTGCTGTGATCATGGCGGGAGGTGTGGCGGTTGAAATCCCATGCACCATGGAAAATAATTTTGACCTTGACCCTCAGAAATTACGCGAGGCCATCACCCCGCGAACCAAAGCCATCCTCATCGGATTCCCCAATAACCCCACGGGAGCTGTTGCCAAACGCGAAAACCTGCTTGAGGTGGCGAAGATTGCCGAAGAACACGACCTGATCGTACTCTCCGATGAGATCTACGACCGCCTGGTTTATGGTCACACGCATGTTTGTTTCCCGGCGCTGCCGAAAATGCACAACCGCACCGTGCTGCTTGGAGGGTTCTCCAAAGATTACGCCATGACCGGCTGGCGCATTGGTTATGCCGCTGGACCGGAAAGCCTGATCAACGGGTTGGTACGGGTACATCAGTTCATGGTGATGTCTGCGCCAACCATGTCTCAGCACGCCGCGCTCGAGGGATTGAAGAGCGGGGAACCCTTTGTGCTAGAAATGCTGGCAGAATATGACCGGCGGCGAAGACTGATCGTTAGCGGACTCAACCAGATCGGCTTGCCCACATTTGAACCCAAGGGAGCCTTTTATGCCTTCCCCAAGGTCAGCGTTACGGGGATGGATGACGAAACCTTCTGCAACCGCCTTCTCCAGGAGGAGCGCGTGGCGATTGTCCCGGGCAACTCCTTTGGGCTTGGAGGCGAAGGATTCGCACGGTGTTCCTACGCTACTGCCTACAGCAAGATCGAGGAAGCCCTGGTGCGCATTGAACGTTTCGTGCGCAAGATCTAGATCATTACCCTAAAACAAAGGTACAAAGGAAAGGTTCAGTCCTTTCCTTTTGATTTAATATTCGCCCTTGATAAATCTCAACTATTGATATAAGATATAGAGTATATAATACTTGTCCTATATGGAGTAAATGTATATGTCACTGGACCATGCGATACTGGGTTTCTTGAGTTACTCGCCGTTTACCGGGTATGACTTGAAAAAATTTTTTGACCAATCCGTGCGCCATTTTTGGACGGCCGATCAGAGCCAGATCTACCGCACCCTGGCGCGCTTGAGCGAGGAAGCCATGGTGGAGATGACAGTAGTGGAGCAGCATGATCGCCCCGACCGCAAGCTGTATTCAATCACAGACAAAGGGCGAGATGTTCTGCGCGAGTGGCTGGCGGAACCTTTCCAGGGCGGTGAAGCGCGCAACCCTGTCTTGTTGAAAACCTTCTTTTCTGCCAAATGTACTGACCAGGAGGTACTGGATCAGTTTGAAGATGCTGCCCGCCAGATTAAAGGAATGATGGCAGCGTATGAGATGGTGCCTGAGATTATTGAAGTTTTTAAGACCCTGGTTAATAGTGAGCGGGAGGTTTACTTCTGGAAATTAACTTTAGAGTGGGGAGTGATGACAGCCAGGACGAACCTCGAATGGGTTGAAAGCATCATCGCCCGCATTAAGAATAATCAAATCCCACAGGAATAAGAAAGACAATGATCAAAAATAAACCTACTCGACAGCGCTTGCGCAGCGCACTTCTGCTGTTTTCATTATTGATGTTCCCCATTACTTTGAATTATTTTTCCCCCTATCTCATAATCATGGGAGCCTCCGAGGGGTTGATCAACGGCAGTTTCCTGGTCTTCAGCGGCATGTTCCTGTCCTCGCTGTTTCTTGGCCGTTTGTGGTGCGGCTGGCTCTGCCCTGCAGGCGCTTTGGGTGAAGTCTGCCAACCCATTAACAATAAACCGGTAAACGGAAGAAGGATGGATTGGATCAAGTGGCTCATTTGGGTTCCCTGGATTGTGTTGATCGCCGTCATTGCTATCGGTGCGGGTGGTTACAGGGCGGTCAACTTCCTGTACGGAACAGAGAACGGCATCTCGGTGGCTGGTACAGCAGATCGTCCGATCCTATTTGCTTATATTATCTACTACGGCGTGATCTTCCTGTTTGTTTTCCTGTCTGTAGTGGTGGGGAGGCGTGCCGGGTGCCATAGCGTTTGTTGGATGGCGCCTTTCATGATCATCGGGCGAAGAATAAGCAACTGGCTGCGCCTGCCCGCCTTGCGCCTGAAAGCCGAACCGGAAAAATGTTCTTCGTGCAATACCTGCACTACCAACTGCCCGATGAGCCTGGACGTCACTGCCATGGTCCAGCGCGGGAAAATGGAAAAAACAGAATGCATCCTGTGTGGCAACTGCATCGATGGTTGCCTAACAAAGGCTATTCGTTATAGAATCACAACAACCAATTAATCGAAAATCTTAAAAGAATTGTGAAAGGGAAAATTGAGCACATCCGTGAACACCATTGAAGTTACATTGGAGAACGTTGAAAAAACCGGATTCTTCTGTTTTATGAGTAAAAAGAAGTCCCCCGGATATACGCAGAAACTTAATTGGCTCAAAGAAAGGTTTTCTGAAGGACTTAAGATAAGGATGCTGCAACTACCGGAGCGTGGATTCATTGAATACATACCCGGAGAGTATGCCTGGCGACCCGTCAGGGCAGAGGGGTACATGGTTATCCACTGTTTATGGGTGGTTGGTAAAAGCCGGGGCAAGGGATTTTCGCGTCTTCTGCTGGACATGTGCGAACAAGATGCCAGAAATGCCGGTATGAATGGTGTGGTTGCGCTTAGCAGCGAGGGGAACTGGTTGTTGGGCAAAGAGCTATTCATTGATTCCGGCTATACCGCGGTGGCAAGCGCGTCGCCTTCTTTCTCCCTGCTGGTGAAGAAATTTAAACCCGCACCCGACCCAACATTTTCACTTGATTGGAACGAAGCTGACCACAGCGGTGACAAAAGCATGACCATTTACCGTACTAACCAATGCCCCTATATAGAGGATGCGACCCGGATCTTTGAAGACGCAGCCGTCAAACAGGGAGTACCGTCCAGGGTGATTACGCTCAACTCTGCCAGGGAAGTTCAGGAACTGTCGCCATCAGCCTATGGAACCTTCGGGGTTACCTTATCCGGAGATTTGTTCAGTTATTGCTATCTTACCGAAAGCCAGATTGACCAAAAATGGCTGGAATTTAAAGGGACTGGTTTGAAATAAATCGGGAAACAAGATTATATCCTCATATTAATCGGATTAAAGTCCCCGTTTTCTGACAAAAAGTGCCCTTTTGTTGATAAACATCATATTGACTTGCCCCTTGTTCTCGGATAATCTTAATAAGAGTAATAGATGTGGAGGGATGTGTGCAGGAATTGATTTCAACCACTGCGCAATTTAGCGGGCACAGGACCGGAGTGCCCGTTTTCCATTGTCCCGTCCTAAACATCGTGAAATAATTTGTTCCGTCCAATCTATTTTAGACCAGGAGAGAACTGAATGGCATCAACAACAATTAACGCATTTGAAATGGCACAGCGCCAGTTTGACCATGTGGCTGAACTGCTCAAACTGGACCCCCAGGTTTCTGAGATGCTGCGCTGGCCGCTGCGGGAGT
>CAZSGL010000099.1:0-5509 GCA_964606265.1 uncultured Anaerolinea sp.
GTAAACATGTGCGCGCAGTCCAGCTCTCGCGGCATAGGCTGCCAGGGCGCCTCCCGCATTGCCTGCGGTGGGGATCACGAACTCCCGCAAGCCCAGTTCGACTGCTTTGGAGACAGCCACGACCATACCGCGGGCTTTGAAGGTGGCCGTAGCGTGGTTGGATTCATCCTTGGCGAAGAGAGCATCACAGCCAAGGTTTTTACCAATATTGGATAGGGGCAGCAGGGGGGAATCCCCCTCACCCAGGGTGAGAAAGTTAGCGGGGTCATCTACTGGTAGCAGCTCATGCCAACGCCAGATCCCCCGCGGGCGATTGGATACCACTTCAGGTGTGAGGGTCATGTTCACCCGGTCGTAGTGCGCCAGGATCGGCGATGCACAACGTTCACAAAAAGTCTGCGGCAGCGCGGGCTCAAACTGCGTGTTGCAAACGGGACACACCAGGTGATAGCGGGAAATTGTCATTAAAATGAGTATAGCATATGGGGGATTTTACGCTGCAAGGCTTTCTTGAACAATGTACATTCCACCAATTGACCTGTAAGAAAATTAATCAATTGTTAACCTTATAGCCGTCTAATTATGGTCAGGTGTTGAAAAAGGATTTGCTATCTGTATAATAATTGTGTCGAGGGGACAAATATCGGATAGGGTGGGGAGATATATCCCAGAAATGAGAAGAGCATGACAGAACAAATAATTACCGTAAAAGATTTTCGAAAAACATACGGTAAGAATATCGCTGTGGATCATATCAGTTTTGAAGTTCACCGGGGTGAAATATTTGGTCTCCTCGGGCCGAACGGAGCAGGAAAGACCAGCACGTTGGAGTGCCTGGAAGGATTACGCAGCCCGGATGGCGGATCCATGCGGGTCGCAAACCTGGACCCAACAAGAGACTCCCGCAAGCTGCGTAACGTTATTGGGGTTCAGCTCCAATCAGCAGGATTGCCTGAGGCAATCACTACTGAAGAAGCGATGAAATTTTTCTGTGCCTACCATAGCGTTGACCCCCGGTTTGACCTTTTAGAACGCCTGGGATTGATGGAAAAGAAAAAAACACAGTTTTATGAACTTTCCGCCGGGCAGCAACGCCGCCTCGTATTGGCACTGGCAGTAGCGCACAAACCCATGGTGTTGTTTCTTGATGAGCCTACTGCTGGTTTGGATGTGGCTTCAAGGGTTGAGCTGCATGCGTTGATGCGTGAACTCCAATCGGAGGGCACCAGTATCATTCTGGCAACCCACGATATGGCGGAGGCTCAGGAAATGTCTAACCGGGTGGCAATCCTCCTCAATGGAGAGATCGTCACCATTGGGACTCCGTTGGAGATCACAGCCTCTGGAGCTGGTTTGACCAAGATCTCGGTGCACACCCAAAAAAGCAGTCTCATGGAAACTGCAGTCATTATTCCGGCAGTGGAACAACAAACGACCAGGGAGGAATACATGGTCTATTACAGCCGGGATATTGGACCAACTTTGCTGGCAATTATTTCACACATTAATTCAAACGCAGATGCAATAATTGATCTACGCGTAGAGCGACCTTCTCTTGAAGACCGCTTCCTGGAACTCACCACTAGAGGGGGTGTAAAATGAACGCCTTCTTTCACCACTTTGCATTCGAATTTCGGACAGGTATCCGCAACAAACAAATGTTGCTGATGAATTATCTCTTCCCGTTGGGTTTCTACTTGTTGATGGGTTTTATTATGCCCTCAATTAATCCTCCCTTTCGCGAGACCATTATCCCGGCCATGTTGGTATTTAGTGTTTTGTCCGCTACCCTATTAGGAATCCCGGACCCCTTGGTGAATGCTCGGGAAAACGGAATTTTCCGCAGTTATAAGATCAACGGAATTCCCTCTGGATCCATTCTGGCAATACCAGCATTGACAACCATGTTCCATGCGATTATTGTGACGGTGCTAATAACAGTTAGCGCGCCTTTATTGTTCAAAGCCCCACTACCAGTAAACTGGTTTTACTTCATATTGACCTTCCTTGCTGTATATTTGGCATGTGCTGGAATAAGCGTCCTTATTGGCGTAATTTCTCCGAATTCGCGCATGACAGTGCTTTGGTCGCAGCTCATATTTGTACCCTCCATGTTGTTAGGTGGTTTGATGCTACCGCACAGTGCGCTTCCGGACATTGCAGGCAAGTTTGCGCAACTGCTGCCTGCCACACACGCCATGAATGCCTATACCGGTTTGGCTATGCAAAAAAGCACAGATTTCGCGCCGTGGGGTTCCATTCTGGTTCTGTTGTCAACCGCCCTCCTGGCGTTCGCGCTGGCAGCCTATCTCTTCAGTTGGGATAGTCGCAACACCACCCGTCGGGCGAACACTCTGCTGGGGTTCCTCGTTTTACTTCCAGCCATCATCGGAATACTCCTCTTTTAATCTAGAAACACTGAGGGAGTTACATGACAGAGCAGTTGATCGATCAAAAAGTGACCATCTGGACAAGGTTGGGTGCGGTATTGCTTTTCCTGGTATTTGGTGCTGGCATCATGCTGGTTTTCAGCCCATGGAACCCGATGTTGGAGCCGAACGCGGACCTTCTCGGCAGGCTTGGGTTGATCGTATTTCTTGGGATATCAAGCCTCGCGGCAAAAAGATGGTCAAAAGCCCAGGCGTTTTGGCCCCTGCTGAGCGGGTTGTTCATCATGGCTATGGCAGTCTCACTGACGTGGATCATGGCCAATTACCTAATCGATAACCTTGGACTGAGCGGAAGGGATCCCCGCGGTTTCGCATTGATGAAACTGAATGACCTGGTGGTGATCGCAGTTACAGTCATCTGCATGTCGCGCTGTATGGGGTTCAGTTTTGGCGATCTTTACCTGCAAAAGGGAAAAGTGAAGTTGGGTTTGTTGCTCGGTGTTGGTACTTTTGTCGTAGCCGCCGCCACTGCGGTCCCCTCCGGGCAAATGTTGTTCAAACTTGATCCGGCAAAACTGGCCGGCTGGCAAAACTGGATTGGCTGGCTGCTGCTGTTCGTCCTGGCAAACGGCTTTATGGAAGAACTGCTCTTTAGAGGATTGTTTCTGAAGAAACTGGAACCGCTCCTTGGCGAGTTCTCTGCCAGCCTGACCATTGCCGTAGTATTCAGCGCGTTGCATTTCGGAGTGGGGTATACCTCGGACCAGTGGATGTTCCAGGTGATCCTGCTGCTGCTGGCAATGGCATTCGCCGCGGTGATGCAGAAAACGCGCTCCCTGTGGCCGGCCGCCCTCTTCCACGCGGGAATGGATATCTCCGTGATGCTGGGGATCTTCTCCAACCTGAAGTGACTCCGGGAAATATACGCATATAATTGATGGCATGGAAAAGGTAAACAAACCGCCAATAAAAAGCGCGGATGATTTCCAGTTTCAGGCAGAACAGGCAGCGGCTTTGGGTGATTGGCAGACCGCTGCGCAGTTGTATGCACGCAGCACGGAACAACGCGCTGCCATGCTGGCGCTAATTAATAAGGTACAGGAGGGACTGTCTTCGCAGTTGGAGATTCAGAGTATTTACAACCTGGTAGGCGACAGCCTGTTGGAGACGTTCAACGCACAGGTGGTGATGATCTCGGAATATAACCCGGTTACCAACAGAATTTTCCATCAATATGGAATCGAACGCGGGGTTCGCCTGAGCCTGTCGGATTGGATGCCCCTTAACAGCTCGTGGGCTGAGATTGTGAGGACTCGCAAACCTCTGATGATCAACCAGCGCGATTTACTTAAGTTGGTGGAGGCAGGGAAAATGGGTATCGTTCCGGGGACTGAAACACCCAAAACCTGGCTCGGAGTGCCCATGATGGTTGGAAACACCGTTCATGGGGTGGTTTGCCTGCAGAACCTTGAGCTTGAAAATGCCTTCAGCCAGGCGGATATTGACCTGTTGATGACACTGACCAATAGCCTGACACTTTCACTGGAGAACGCCCGCTTATTTGACCGCACGGAGCGCTTGTTGCGGCACCTGCGGGCGGAAATGGATATCGCCCGCCAGACCCAGCGCAGCATCCTGCCGGCGCGCAACCCGCACAAGGCCGGGTACCAGTTCGGCACCCTCATTCTGCCTTCGCGAGCAGTGGGAGGTGATTTTTACGACTTCATCCCGCTGGGGGAGGATAGGTTGGGCATCGTCATGGGAGATGTGTCAGACAAGGGGTTGCCAGCAGCGCTCTTTATGGCGCTCACCTTCAGTCTGCTGCGCGCAGAAAGTGAACGCAGCCACAACCCGGCTGAGGTACTGAACCATGTAAACCGGACTCTGTTGAAGATGAATACTTCGGGCATGTTCGTGACCCTGCTGTACGCAGTACTGGATTATCGCACCGGAGTGATGCAATACGCTCGCGCCGGGCACCTGCTGCCGATAATCCTAGATGGGCTTGGGGAACAAATAACCCTGCACATGGGTGTGGGGCAGCCTCTTGGATTATATGCAAAGGTGGCGTTGGATGAGCAGGAAGTGGCAATCCGGCCGGGCGGGATGATGCTGTTCTTTACGGATGGATTGAATGAAGCGGTAGACGAGAGCGGGGAGCAGTTCGGGCTTGAGCGGGTTGTGAGGCTCATGCAGTCTTCCCGCGGGGAAAGCGCAAAAGTGATCTGCAGGCGCTTGTGGAGCGCAGTAAAGGAGTACAGCCATGTTGCGCCGCACCAGGATGACTTTGCCGTGCTGCTGATGAAACGCGCACCCTCTGGCGCAAAATCCGTTGACCTGACAAGGCCAATTTACTGGTAACCAACAAGTCAATCTCAATAGCTTAAAGGTCCACTTGCCACTCGGGACCATTGCCCATTTGCCTAAAAATTACAATTTGTTCTGGAGTTGAGTTTTAAATGGATCAGGGGAGGTTTGTGATCCTCCCCTGCTAAATACCTGCTAATTTCCACACCTTTTCCAGGTATTTTCTCCCCGATTTCTTTAAATGAAACCGGGGAGGATAATAAGCTATTTGTTCAAGTGAATCCTTAAGGTGTAACTGCCTCGATGTTCACGGGCAGCGAGCACATGGTTGTCGCTTCCAAAACGAGCGCCCAAGCAGCGGTGTATTTTCCAGCAGCGGCTGGTGCTTTCATATCCACGATGAGTGTTAGTTCTCCACCAACCGGGACAGCGGTCATAACATCAAAGACATCTGCCACAGTTTGCATCTTTGTGCCGCTGATGTATTTTAGGTCGAGGTAGCCTACTTCCCAGGTTTTGGTGCCAACGTTCTGAACTTTCCAGACGGCATCAAAATCACTGTTGAGGTTAACCTTGGTTCCTGAAGTTGGGGATGTGCTGATCAACTTGCAAGCATAAGGGGCAGGAGTGGGGGTTTTCGTCTTTGTTGCAACCACAGGCACAAAAGTCTTTGTGGCTGTGGAGAAGACCACTGGCGTCCATGTTGGTCCGAGGGTGGAAACAGGCGGCGGTTGCTGTGATGGGGTGGCCGTATATAAACATGCGGGCAACGCAGCAGCGGTACTTGTTTGAGCAGCCGAGAATGCCTGCAC
>CAZSGL010000099.1:5609-8208 GCA_964606265.1 uncultured Anaerolinea sp.
AGCGTGCACATGGTAACCCCTTCAAACACCAAAGCCCATGATGCAGTGTATTTTCCTGCGGTGGCTGGTGCTTTCATATCCACGACGAGACTTAGTTCTCCACCTACCGGAACAGCAGTCGAGACATCAAAAATATCAGCGGCGGTTTGCATCTTGGTGCCGCTGACGTATTTTAGGTCCAAATAGCCTAATTCCCAGGCTTTGGTACCGATGTTCTGTACCTTCCAGGAAGCGTCAAAGGCCTCGTTGAGTTTAATTTTAGTTCCAGAGGCAGGGGATGTGCCAATTAACTTGCAGCTATAGGCAGCAGGAGTGGCGGTTTTAGTCTTCGTTGGAACGATAGGCACAATGGTATTAATGGCGGTGGGGGGGATGTACACTTGCGTCCATGTTGGCGCAGAGGTGGCAGTCGGCGGAGGTTCCTGGGTTGGGGCGACCGTGTTGGTGCTTACGGGTAGTGCCGCGGCGGTGCTGGTTTGTACTACAGAGACAGCCTGCATTGTCTGGAGAATCGCAGCATCGATCGTCGCCTGCTGGATTAGCGGGTCAATTGTCGGTACTGGTGCTGGACCAAATAGGCTGCAGCCGGAAAGCAGCAGGCTAAAGACCAGGATTACAGATAGAGTAACAAAATGTTTTCTTTTTATCATGAGATTTCTCCTTTACAAGTTTAAATACGAATACCTAATTGCTAAGACGAACGTACGTTGTTAAAAGTTCCATTTAATATAATACCAACTGACTATCTCGTCAAAACCGATATAACCTCATTTTTTGAAGAATTAATGGTTATCCAGCGCCATGGATGGGCGGATGATGCTCTAACTAATTTTCCGGAAAGTGATTAATTCTCAGTCCCCGCACACGATTGGAATTACAGGTTCGTTGCTGGCATTCAAATCAAGACCAAGATAAGCTGAAGGGTCAATTGTATTACCAATCTCCAGCTCATTGAGGTAATTGCCGTTGCCGTCATCCTTCACGATCGAGAAGTGCAGGTGTACCCCAACCGGATTCCCCGCGTTGCCGGAGTAGTTGCCCTGGTGACCCAAAAGCGTGCCGGCTTTAACGAAGACCTCTTTTGTCCCCGGAGGAAAAGCGGCATCGATGGTGGTCACACCTTCGGCGTCTGCCATATGCGTGTAGTAAGTCCAAACCTGGCTCCCGGGTTCGAGCGGATCCGAGGGAATGCGCATGATGACCGTGGACTTCCAGTCTGATTGGCGTGTAAGATATCCATCGTAAGCGGCGTAGATAGGGGTGATGCCCACATCCGTGCCGGCGAAAATGTCGATTCCCTGGTGGCGGTGTCCGGGTCTGAACGAGTCATCCCACACGTAGCCGATTAGCCCATAAGTGGGCATGATGAAAGGCGCATCACCGCAGCGTTCGAGAGGCTTAATTGCCCACTCTGTGCGCGCGCCATTGCCGCGAATCCAGGTGATAACATGGCGTGTGCGCATGGCATCCGGGGAGGGTGAGATGAAGACGAAATAGACCGCTACGAGAGAGGCGATGATGATCAGCGAGAGGGAGATGAGCAAAAATTTACGCATGTGGCAACCTGTCATTGCGAGCCCGAACTTTAGGCGCGGCAATCTCTAATTAAATTGCGAAGAATGTTTTCTGTTGGGGGCTTCCGTACAGTAGGGGCGAACGGCCGTTCGCCCTTACAAAGTCAGATGAGGTCCCCCAGCATGGACCAGGGTCCTGTCCATTTGATGCGCATCTGGCGCACCTGACCGAGAAGGTTCTCGTCAGTTTCAACAAAGACGAGCTTGTTGGTGGGCGTGCGCCCTTTCCAGCGCTTCTTGACCTTCTCCTCAAAGAGGATTGGCTGCACAGTGTTCAAATAACCAGCGTGAATCTGGCGCACGATCTCTTCCTGCTGTTTTTCGAGTATGCGGAAGCGCTGCCACTTTTCAGCAGCCGGTACATCGTCTTCCAGTTGGCGTTCGCTCACGGTGCCGCCGCGCGGTGAATAACGCGCCAGGTGCGCCACATCCAGTTTCAACTCTGCCAGCAGGTCGTAGGTGTGCTGGAACTGTTCCTCCGTCTCACCGGGGAAGCCAACGATGATGTCGGTGGCGATGGAGACGCCGGGGATGCGCGCCCGGATCTTGTTCACCAGTGCGCGGTACTGGTCAGCGGTATAACCGCGTTTCATATTCTCCAGCACCAGGTCGTCGCCAGCCTGGTTGGGGATCTCGATATGCGGCATCACCTTCGGCAGGGTAGCCACCGCCTCCAGGAGTTCGTCGTTCATCCAGTTGGGGTGCGAGGTGAGGAAACGCAAGCGCTTGATGCCCTCGATGGCGCTGATCTGCTCAAGCAGGTTCGCAAGGGTGGGGTAACCGGGCTGGTCGAGCCCATAGCGGTCGACGATCTGACCGAGAAGGGTGATCTCTTTGATCCCTTGTGATGCCAGCGCATGGGCTTCCTTGAGGATATCCTCCGGCGGGCGGCTGTGTTCCACGCCGCGGCGGTAAGGAATGATGCAGTAGGTGCAGGCGTGTGAACAGCCGTACACCACCGGGATCCAGACGATGACCTGGCTGCCTTCCGCCGGGTGCGGCAGGAGCAGATCGCCATCCATAAC
>CAZSGL010000100.1:0-3481 GCA_964606265.1 uncultured Anaerolinea sp.
CTGAAATGCTCATTGATCAATCTCCGCTTTCTGCAGGTAATCTTACTGTAAAAACTGTACCACCGGGAAAAGAGTCAACCTTAATACTTCCCTTATGAGCGGTAATAATCTGCTTTGTAATCGCCAAACCAAGACCTGTACCTTTTTCCCTGGTTGTCACAAAAGGTTCAAAAATGTGCAGTTGCAGATCTTCTGGTATGCCAGGACCCGTGTCGGATATGTGAATGACCACATACGGGTGTGCCCTAATACTCCGATCCATTTCACACTTCACTGCCAGGGTTCCCCCGGTTTCAGCCATGGCATCAACCGCGTTAGAAACTAGGTTGGTGAATACACGATCCAATGAACGTGAATCACCCCGTACTTTATCAAGTCCGGATTCAAAACTTGTCACCGGGCTAACATTGACCTTTGAAAATCGGGGGCGCCAGCGATCAATCATTCGCTGCAGGAAGAAACTCATGTCGATAACACTGTGTTCCTCTTCACCCGGTCTGGCATAAGCCAGGAATGACTCGATTAAGTGGGTTAAGCGCGTGCAGTCATTCAATATTTTATTGATGGTGTCTTGCTTTGAATCATCCGATGGGAGTTGCGATCCCAACAATTGGACACCAGAATAGATGGAATTAAGCGGATTCTTGGCATCGTGCGCAATTGCTGCAGTGTAATCACCAATTACAGCCCTATGCTCCAAATGTTTTGCCAAAGCCTTGCTCTGTTCGTTCTCACTAATATCCGTGATGAGAATTTCAATGTTGGAGACTTTATTCTCTTCCATCACGGGAATTACTTTCATTTGTACAGGAAAAGACTGACCATTGCGCCGGTTGAGAAAGGATTTCCCGATATCTGGCGTGGTGTTTCCGTTTATGGCATCAACCAAAGAAGGCATCAAACGGTCTGCACCAATAAGGATATTTTCAACGTCCTGACCATTTATTTCATTTTCACTATACCCAAACATCCATTCTGCTGCCGGGTTAACATGAATTATTTTTAATTGTGGATTAAGAATAACCAAACCTTCTTGTAAGTTTTCCACCACGCTGCCCAGCATGCTGAGATCCTTTTTTTGCCTGTTCATTACTTGGTCAAGATTTTTTACCAGCAGTGATTTTTGGTAATTACTGGTCACCAATACATTGATGAGTTCCAATGCATTCATGTTCAATTCAGCAGGAAATTTTCCCATTCCGCCTGCTGTGATCAATCCGATTTTTGCACCTTCCTGGGTTAATACCGCTGTCGCCAGGTAGTCGAGATTTGTGCCCCTTGCAAATCGGTGAATATCAGTAACCACTCTTTGACCGGTCTCCCACATTTCAGTGTTGACAAGCCGAATCAGATCTGTAGAAGGAAGGTTATCTGGAAACTTGTATTTCGTTCCGGATTGAGATATCAGGATTAGATGCGGACTTGAAGCATCAGCCTGGTAAAAGCACGTCACTTCAACGTTAAGGATCCTTCGCGTTAGTTCTGTGACGCGTTCAATGGCATGTTCAAAATCCTGGAAATCAACGGTAGATATAAACCTGGAAATTTCCTGGTACACCATATCCGCTGAATTTAATCGTTGTACCTGTAGGTCTCTTTTCGTATTTAGTCTGACGATCATCCAATGGGTATCAGGATCAAAAAAATTAAACCTTGCTGAATATTCGACCTCTTTCCCGCCTCTTGTCAACAATTTCAGTGTTTGTGATTCACCAGAAGACACTTTGTCGAGATTAAGATCAGGAAAAAGGAGCCAAACATCTTTTTGCGAGAGGTCAGTTAATGAAAAAGAAGTCAGTTTCATCAACCGGCTATTGATAAAGAGGATCGTCTTTGCTTTAACATCCACTAAAGCGCAAGGTTCTTCATCCAAATTGATTAACGTAAATATCTCCGAAAGACCTGGTTCTTTCTTCCGGAGGAATGTCGATGTAAATTGTGATGAAATAGACCTCATGTGCCTCGCAACATTGCTTTTCTCAAATGGGCTGGCAAGATCCCTTCGATAGACCGGTATTTTGCCACTGTTCTCCTTGCCACTTCGTACCCTCGTTTCGACAATAACTCAACAAGGTCAGAATCGCTTAAAGGTGATTTTTCATTTTGTACGATCTCTTTCAATTCACTGCGAACATTCATGCTTCGATCAAAAAACGCTGCCAGGGGGACAATCCGCCTGTTGGGTAATTGAACAGCCTTGTTGGCAACAGCCCGCGAGATCGTGGATTCATGTACCTCGAGTTCGCGCGAGATTTGCGCCCGTGTCACCGGGTGCAGGTATTTCTCGCCATTTAAAATATATTCACGCTGAATACCCACAACTTTGGTGATCAGCCTTTCCATGGTGTGATTGCGCTGCTGAAGGCATTTTACAAACAAAGATGCCTTTTCAAGATCACCTTTGAGATCCGCTTTTGAATCTGCCGTAGCCTGTTTGATTGCTTCTTTGAACAAGGGATTGACTTGCAATGTTCCACTGGTAGGCATGATGATCTCTACCATTAATTGTTTTGATGGATCGTCATTCAAATAATTGATGATGATATCCGGTTGATGGTAAACCTCTGTACCTTCATTGACCGGTTGACGTACATCACCCCAGTGTGATCTTGCCGGGAAGGGATTGAGATTATCGCCAATGAACTTGGCTGCCGCAGTTACCTGTTTGAGCGAAACGCCTAACTTATGCGCCAGTTCAGCATACTGATGGTGACTGAGTTCGCTCATGCCTTCCTGGATCACTCTCTCTGCAATTTCAGGAACATCTTCTGTTTCCCGCAGAATTTCAAGCTGGATCAGCAGAGCTTCGGTGGTCGTATTCGACCCAACTCCGATTGGATCGGCGTGTTGTATCAATCTTTTGACCTTCTCCACTTCTGATGGCAGCAAATGCGTGTACCTGGCTACCTCAAGGATAGTTGTGGTGAGCAATCCATCTTCGTCAAGATGCGTTAACAAGTAAGCAGCCACCGCCCGTTGATTTTGATCCAGGTCAGGCGCAATCTGTTTAAGAACGTATGTGGGTAGTTCTTCAACTTCAGGGGAAAAAGGTTCGTTGTCTAACCCGGGATCGATGTAATCCCTTTTCGGAATAAAATCATCACGTGGGGAAAGGAAAACAACCGGATCGTTTGAATCAGCGGTTTTTGGAAGACTGCAAACCGGGCATTTACCGTGGTCAGATAGTATGCGGTGGCAGGTTGGACAGCGCCTCTCCTCTATCATTTCAAGTGCCGGATTTGCCGCAAGAGCCGCATCAATTTCCTGGCGGAGTTCTTCACCAGGCATGCTTAACAGCATCATCGTTTGCGCCAGATGAGCGGTAGTTAGTGGTCGGGTGGTTTGAAATTGACCTTGAAACATTAGCAACCCCAATCTGTGAAATGAGTATAGCGTATTTCTTCTTTAGGTGCAAGAACTATGCCACGCCTTCCCGGGCAAACTGGTAGAATACCTGCATGACTATGGAACCTATTATCGT
>CAZSGL010000100.1:3581-8102 GCA_964606265.1 uncultured Anaerolinea sp.
TGGCAAAAAGGGATATCGCCACCTTAACCTTTGGACCAATGCGTCCGGTTGGTATTCACAATCCGCACAAGTCGGAAAAACCATTTGCAATAGTTCAATTACGCCAGGACAACGCGGCTGCCTCGCTTTACAATCTGGTCGGGTTTCAAACTAACCTCACATTTCAAGAGCAGGAACGCGTTTTTCGCATGATCCCGGGTTTGGAACAGGCAGAATTCACCCGATTTGGTCAGATGCACCGCAACAACTACATTAATTCTCCAATCCTTCTATCGCCAACCTTGCAGTCAAATGCCAGGGAAGATTTATTTTTTGCCGGGCAAATCGCTGGTGTTGAAGGTTATGTGGGCAACATCGCCTCTGGTTTACTGGCAGGTTTGAATGCTGCGCGTTTTCTAAAAAATCAAGCTCCTCTCATCTTTCCTCAGGAGACAATGATCGGTGCCCTGCATTGTTACATCACGAATGCCGATCCGAAAGGCTTTCAACCAATGAAAGCAAATTTTGGATTGCTGCCCCCCTTGGCTCAAATTCCCCAAAGCAAACAGGAGCGCGGTTATTGCTATGCAAAACGCGCCCTTGTGGCATTATCAACGTTCATGGAAGAAAATAATTTAAAATGAAAAACTCCCGTAAAACTCTCCTCATAATTAGTTTTGCATTACTGTTGTTGATAGCTCTGGTTTTGGTCATGTTTGCGTTCCTCACCGAAAAACCCCAACAACTGGTTTTTTCCGGCGAGTCAGCCTATCAAATGGTCATTGATCAAACGGATTTTGGTCCCCGCACGCCGGGATCATTGGCGCATCAACTCACGCAGCAATACATTACGGATAAATTGAAGTCCTTTGGCTGGAATGTCGAATTACAAAATGTTGAGTTCGATGGTCACCCGGTGAATAACATCATTGCCCGCCGTGGGTCGAGTGGTCTAATCACTCTCATCGGAGCCCATTACGATTCACGCCTATACGCAACGGAGGAAATTGACGAGGGTTCAAAAATCTCTCCTGTTCCGGGTGCCAATGACGGCGCATCCGGGGTTGCGGTTTTACTTGAATTAGCCCGGACATTGCCAGAGTTGGAGGACCAACAGGTTTGGCTGGTTTTTTTTGATGTCGAAGATCAGGGAAGAATTGAAGGTTGGGATTGGATTATTGGCTCACGCGCTTTTGTTCAAAACATGGCAGAACAACCAGACCGGGTCGTCATCCTGGATATGATTGGCGATGCCGATTTACACATCTATCGCGAGAAAGGATCTGACCCTTTGCTAACGGATGCGATCTGGAACACTGCTGCCCAACTTGGTTATGAAAATACTTTTATCGATAAAGAGGGTTACGCCATCCTGGATGACCATATCCCCTTTGTTGAAGCTGGAATTCCTGCTGTTGATATCATCGATTTTGATTATCCATATTGGCATACCCTTCAAGATACTGCTGACAAAGTCTCTGCCGAAAGCCTTGAAACAATTGGAATTACGATAACAGCCTGGCTGCAAGGGATTCCCTGACCGAATGGATAACCGGATTCGTGGCATAATAAGATTAAATCAAACAAACGAGGCCAACTTTCATTTATGAAAAATACTGCATACCTCCCTCCTGCTGACCGTATCTCCTCCTTTGAGCCTTATTTCTTTGCAGCATTGGGGAAAAAAATCGCTGAATTAAGATCCAAAGGCATGGATGTGATTCGCATCGATATGGGTTCACCTGATCTGCCTCCGGCAAAATTCATTACGGAGGTGTTGATCAAGGAATCACAGAAAGAGGATACTCACGGATATTCAACTATCGGCGGTACTCCGGTTTTCAAGCAAGCCGTGG
Organism: uncultured Anaerolinea sp.; assembly: GCA_964606265.1. Taxonomy (GTDB): domain Bacteria; phylum Chloroflexota; class Anaerolineae; order Anaerolineales; family Anaerolineaceae; genus UBA6107. The sequence goes on from CAZSGL010000100.1 coordinate 5,417, forward strand.
CAGATTATTACCTCAACCGCTTTGAGGTCAATCTGGATCCTAAAACAGAAATTGTGGGTTTAATTGGATCCAAGGAAGGTCTCTTCAATCTCAGCCAGGTTTTGCTTAATCCTGGAGACGTAGCGCTTGTACCTGATCCAGGCTACCCGGTTTACAGCGCAAGCGGCATTATTGCCGGTGGGAAAATCGTAAATTTTCCACTTACCCGCGAAAACAACTTCCTCCCTGATTTAAGCGCCTTTTCTCAATCCGATCTTGAAAAAGCGAAAATCCTGTGGCTCAATTACCCCAACAACCCCACTGGTGCAGTTGCGCCAATGTCTTTCTTCGAAGAAGTTGTCACCTTTGCGCGAAAGAATCACCTGCTGGTAGCCCATGATGCGCCATATGCGGATGTCACCTTTGATGGTTATACCGCCCCGAGTTTGATGATGGTCCCGGGTGCCCGGAACGTGGCCGTCGAGTTTAATTCATTATCAAAAACGTATAACATGGCCGGTTGGCGCCTCGGAATGGCAGTTGGTAATCCTGACGTGATTAACTACCTGTTTACTTACAAAAGCCAGATGGACACCTCAAATTTTGCTCCCATTTTCTCCGCGGGAGTGGCAGCCCTCACTGGTGATCAATCCTGGTTGGAAGAACGAAACCTGATTTATAAAGAAAGACGTGATCTCGTAGTCAACGGCTTACTGGCCGCCGGCTTCAAACTGGATGTCCCCAAGGCAGCGATATACGTATGGGCTGCTTTACCAGATGGTTATCATGACTCAATAAAATACTGCGCCGATTTACTTGAGTCAACCGGGGTTAGCACTACCCCCGGGGTCGTTTACGGACCGCACGGCGAGGGTTACCTGCGGGTCTCCCTGGGTACACCTGCCGCCCGCATAAAAGAAGCCATGGAACGTCTTGTTCAATGGGTAAGGTAAATTCCGATGAAACCTATTAAAACACATGCGACCAAACCGCCAAATGAAAAAGCCTTCCTGGTTGGTATCGAGTTGCGCTCTGAGCCCGGTCTGATCCCTCTTGAAGATTCAATTGGAGAACTTGCACGCCTGGCGGATACAGCGGGACTTGAGATCGTGGGAGAAACTACCCAAAAACTGGATACTCCCAATCCTGCCACTTATATTGGCAGCGGTAAGGTAGAAGAAATCATGATGCTGGCTGAGGAAACGCTGGCTGATGTGATCATATTCGACAATGAATTATCACCCCGACACCAGCGTGAACTTGAAGAACGCTTTGGAACAACAGTCAGGGTAATTGACCGGACCGCCCTCATTCTGGATATTTTTGCACAACACGCTCATACCAGTGATGGCATCCTCCAGGTGGCACTTGCTCAATTTGAATATCGCCTACCCCGCCTCACACGAGCCTGGACCCATCTTGCCAGGCAGGCTGGCGGCGGTGGTGGAAGAGCTGGCGGAGTAGGTGGCGTTGGTTTACGCGGTCCCGGTGAAACCCAGTTGGAAGTGGACCGCCGTGAGATACATAAACGTATCACTGCCCTCAAAAAGGAACTGGAAAAAGTACGTGCCCATCGCCTGCGCTATCGCAACCAGCGAAAAAGATCCCGAATTCCATTAATTTCTCTCGTGGGGTATACCAACGCTGGCAAATCCACATTGCTCAACCGATTAACCAAATCAGAGGTTTACGTCGCGGATAAGTTGTTTGCCACCCTTGACCCTACCACCCGTCGAATTTCACTTCCGGGAGGGCACGACGCATTACTCACAGATACTGTAGGTTTTATTCAAAAACTACCAACCCAATTGATTGCAGCCTTCCAGGCTACCCTTGAGGAAATTTCAGAAGCAGATCTATTGCTGCATGTGGTAGACATAACCCATCCCAATGCCATCGAACAAGCCCGGTCCGTGGAACAAACCCTTGCCGAACTCAATGCTAGTCATATTCCATCAGTCATCGTCCTGAACAAGATTGACAGTCTACCCGAGGACAATGTATTGCAGGAAATTTCCGACATCTTCCCCAATGCTGTTGTTGTATCAGCGCTTAAGGGAACAGGGATGGCTGAACTATTAAAGATGATCGAAGTGGAGTTATTCGAGAATTTCGTTGACACATCGGTACAGATTCCTTTCACCGAAGGTCAATTAATTTCTCTGTTTCATGAACAAGGGCATGTTAAAAAAGTGGTGCACAATCGTAAAGGTGTTTTTATCCAGGGTCAACTCCCGGGCAGGCTATTGGCACAATTCACTCCCTTTAACAAAGAAGAACCAGAACCTGACCCGGAAATACCCATCGACGAATTGGACTGATTATTAAAACAAAAAACGAGCACCGCTCGTTTTTGTTTGATTTACTACTTTTTGGATTCTTTGCCTAAATCCAGCACTTCCTTGCCTCGGTAATGACCGCAATGGGAGCAAATGGTATGCTGCAATCGCATTTCACCACAATTACTGCATTGCACAAGACTGACAGCTTGCAGTGCATCCTGTGCCCTGCGGCGGTCACGGCGACCTTTGGAAAGTTTTCGCTTTGGAAGAGGTGTCATTCTAAATCTCCTGTCAAAATATCTACACCCGTCAATCTTATGACAGGCGGATAGAGTATACCCTCAGCATGAATTATCGTCAAGCAATCTGAGGAGTTAATCTGTTCTATTGTTTTACACAACCTTTTTGTTGTAAAATCTTTGTAT
>CAZSGL010000101.1:0-7983 GCA_964606265.1 uncultured Anaerolinea sp.
AGGAGATAAAAATGTCAGATAGAGATTCATATGGTTCGTTCCTGGTTGGTTTCCTGGTTGGTGGGTTAGTTGGTGCTGTTGTTGCCCTTTTGTATGCCCCCCAGTCCGGTGAAGAGACTCGTGGTGTTATCAAGGATAAAACCATCGAGTTAAAAGATAAGTCAGTCATTGCACTTGAAGAGACCTATCACAAAGCCGAAGCCGCTGGTAAGGACGCTTATCAAAAAGCTGAAGCCGCTGGAAAAGAAGCTGTTTCGAAAGCCCAGGATTTAATCAAAACCGCCCAGGGAAAAGCAGCGCAGACGCTTAAAAAAGGCTCAGTGATTTTAGAAGGTGAAGCTGAAGCCCCCAAAGCAAAGATCTAGTTCTTCAATTTTCAATTTTTTTATTAACAACCCTTTCGGTTAAGAAAGGGTTGTTCTAATTTAATTGCTTCACAACCTCTGGAATTGCCGCCAGTATGTCCTCCAGGACCACACAGCGTTCACTTCCAGCTTTTGTCGCCGCAAGTAGACCGGAATTCGCATGAATCCAAACGCCTGCTATTGCAGCCTCATACAACCCTGCTCCCTGGGCAACCAAACCAGCAATCAGCCCAGTTAACACATCCCCGCTGCCGGCTTTCGCCAGGGCTGAAGTAGCGACAGGACAGGCCGCAATCCTGCCATCAGGCGAGGCCACAACGGTCAGGGCACCTTTTAAAACCACATATTGATGACATTCGTGGGCAAATTTCCTGCAAATTTCAATGCGGTCATTTTGTATTTCCGCAATTGGTAAACCTGTTAGAACACTCATTTCACCGGGATGAGGTGTGAGAATCGCTGCCTGGGCTTCCAAAAGCTTCCGCCAGCCATTAATTTTCGCCAACAGTCTTAATCCATCAGCGTCGATAACAACTGGTGGAATCCTCGTAATTGATGCGAGCAAGGTAGTTCTACCTGATGGAATTAGACCCATTTTTTTGGGTGTGGTTTGATCTCTGGATGTGTCCAGTAACCCATGGATAAAGCGCAGGGTTGTTTCTTCAAGGCCTATTCCTGGACCTAACACCAAACAATCAACTTGTGCTAATTCCTTAGAAATAATTCTGATCGCAGATTCTGCTATAACTCCATTCTCGTCATCTAATATTACCCAGGTGGTTTCAAGGCTTTTTCCTGCCACTGCATCATAGATTCGTTCAGGAACCGCTGTTTTCACCAACCCTGCCCCTATTTGATACGCGCTCCTGGCAGATAATACTGGCGCACCCGGATAATTTACACTTCCTCCGCACACCAATACCGTCCCGAAGGAGCCTTTATGCGAATCCATTTTCCTATCTGGTAATAAATTCCTGACCACAGTATCGTCGATGATAATATCTTCAATATCCGATTTCAAACGCAGTTTTTTTACAATACCCACGTCTGCGCACACAAGTTCTCCAACGTATTCAAAAGCCGGGAACTTTACCAAACCAAACTTAACTGCTTCCATACAAACGGTCAGAGAGGCTTTCATTGTGTTTGGTGCAACCGATCCAGTGGAACAATCCACTCCTGAGGGACAATCCACGGCAATGATTGTTTTCTCCCTGCAATGCGCTCCAAGGAATTTCATTTTCTCTGCCAGTTTCTCATTAATTGGAGGTTTGTATCCAGTGCCCAGGATTCCATCCAATATGAGAACGGATTCACTTAAAACCTCACTCACTCTCTTTTGGTCCTTATCAAAGTTAACAACTTCACATCCCACGCTGTTGACTTCATGCATCACCCAATCGAGTTGCTCTGCATCAAGAAACACAGCTTTTGTTTGCCAGCCAGAACGCTGAAGTTTTACCAATGCGATCAATGTGTCAGCGCCGTTCTTCCCCCTGCCCACGAGACCGGTGATGGTTTTTTTATCCAGGGACTGCCAGCGTTGGTTAATGATCATCGCCAGGCTGCCGCCGGCAGCCTTCATCATTTCAACAGTTGAGTACCCTTTCTCGTCCGCTTGTTTTTCCAGTTCTTTCATCTTTTCTACACTCAGCAGTAACATAAACCCTCCACACAAAATGATTATACAACTCGCATGATTCCTGCGCCTGTTTTCGCCACTAAGGTATAATTTTCTGAATGAAAAAATACCTGCTTGTTGTAGTTTTTATCTCCGGGCTCGTTTCTCTTGCTGTTGAATTTGCTGCATCGCGATTGTTGGGCAATTATTTCGGTACCAGCAACCTCGTGTGGGCAAGTATCGTCGGTCTTATCCTCATTTATCTCACCCTTGGATATTTCATAGGCGGCAGTTGGGCAGACAAATCACCTAAATATGAAACATTATTCAAAATACTTTCATGGGCAGCTCTTGCTATTGGGTTAATTCCGATTGCCTCACGCCCAATTTTGCGCATTGCCAGCCAGGCATTTGATAATCTCGCCCTTGGGGTTCTCTTTGGTTCATTTACTGTCGTGATGATTCTTTTTATCATCCCGGTCACCCTTATCGGCACAGCTTCTCCATTTGCGATTCGGCTATCTATCACAGATAAAGAACAAGCTGGCAAAGTTTCCGGCAGGATCTACGCCATTTCCACCCTCGGCTCCTTCATCGGCACTTTTTTACCTGTCCTGGTATTGGTCCCTGCTATCGGAACCTATCGGACTTTCCTGGTTCTCTCTTCACTCCTTTTGGTGTTCGCTCTTGTTGGGCTTTTCCTCAGCGGTGGTTGGAAAAGCCTCCTTAGGTACGCCTGGATGCTGCTAGTGATCACCGGTTTATTCATCGTGGGAGTTCGGGGCGGTGATAAACTCACCCAGGGTCTGGTATATGAGACAGAATCAAGTTACAACTATATCCAAGTGGTCGAAGAAAATGGCTACACGCTATTGCGGCTTAACGAAGGTCAGGGTGTACACTCCATTTACAAAGCTGATCAACTGAATTTCAATGGTCCATGGGAACAGGTTCTTTCTGCTCCTTTTTTCAACTCATCGCCTGTCAATCCTGATGAAATAAAACATGTCGCCATTGTAGGGCTGGCAGCAGGAACCACAGCGCGCGAAGCCCATGTGGTCTTTCCAAATGCGGAAATCGATGGCATTGAGATCGATCCCAAAATTGTTGAGGTGGGTGAAAAATATTTTGCCCTCGATACTGATTATGTTAACATCATCATTCAGGATGGCCGTTGGGCTATTAAAAACAGCACAAAACGCTACGAAATCATCAGTGTTGATGCCTATCGGCCACCTTATATTCCCTGGCACATGACCACCGTGGAGTTTTTTACCACCCTGCAGGAGCACCTCTCAGAAGATGGCGTTGTAGTGATCAATGTTGGGCGGGCTCCACAGGACCGCAGGCTGGTGGACGCGCTTTACACCACCATGAAACAGGTTTTCCCTTCCGTTTACATCACTGATTTGTCTGGATCATTCAACTCCCTGCTATTCGCGACGAATCAACTAACAACCATCACGAATTTTACGAATAATTATCTGCAGCTATACCAATCACAAGCCAGCCATCCTTTACTCCTGGAAGTGATGGCGGCTACGTATGCCGGTTTTCAGGAAAACCCTACGCCATCAATCGTCTTCACTGACGACCTCGCACCGATTGAAGGAATTACGAATTCGATGGTGCTGCATTTTCTCTTAACCGACCAGGTGGAAAACTTACAATGAAAAAATGGTTTTTAATCCCTGCAACTCTTGTGACCTTGTTAATCCCGCTTTTGCTGGTATTAACCTCGATTCGACTATTGATCAACCCTGTTTTCCTTGACTATGAATACGGCTTAAAGAATTTTCCCCCGGATGAATATGGGTTTTCCACCGAGGATCGATTGAATTGGGGAAAAAAATCGTTAACTTACCTCGTCAATTCAGAAAGCATAGAATTTCTCGAGAATCTGCGCTTTGATGACGGTGAATCGATCTACAATGACCGGGAATTGAGTCATATGAAGGACGTCAAAGACCTGGTCCAATTGATGATCCGCATTTGGCTGGGTGGCATTATTCTATTGATTATACTAACGATCATTTTTTGGCGAACCCATCAATTAAACGCATACTTTCAATCAATATCAACAGGCGGGTGGCTTACACTTGGGTTCATTGCCCTGATCCTGGCGGGTGTTCTGATTGATTTTGATGAACTCTTCACCCAATTCCATCACCTCTTCTTCACCGGTGACACCTGGCTTTTTTACAGCACTGACACCTTGATTCGTTTATATCCAATTAAATTATGGTCAGATGCATTTATTTTCATGGGTGTTTTTACAATCCTGGGATCTCTAATCGCGATCGTCAGTGGTGTCCGACTGGCACGAAAATTTAAAAAGTAACGGCGGAGTTACTCCGCCGTTTTGCTTATTTTACCTTGGCCTGGTTCGCCACTGCCTCAGCCTTTTTCCTTGCCTCTTCTGGGTCACCCAGGTAGTAATGCTTGATCGGTTTCAAATCCTTATCAAGTTCATAGACCAGGGGAATACCTGTTGGGATATTCAACTCAACGATTTCATTTTCAGGTACATTATCCAGGAACTTCACGAGTGCGCGAATACTGTTGCCGTGCGCTGCAATAATCACCTGTTTCCCAGATTTTATAGCCGGAACAGCATCATTATGCCAGAATGGCAGGAAACGGGCTACAGTGTCCTTCAAGCACTCGGTCAGTGGAAGTTCCGCAGAAGTGAGAGCGGCGTAGCGCGGATCTTTCCCGGGATATCTTTCATCTTCGATTGTTAGGGAGGGCGGTTGGATATCATAACTCCGCCGCCAGATGAGAACCTGCGCATCTCCAAATTTCGCTGCGGTTTCGGCTTTATTCAATCCTTGTAACGCACCGTAGTGCCGCTCATTTAAGCGCCAAGTATTGATTACCGGGATCCACATGAGGTCCATTTCATCAAGCGCCAGCCATAAAGTTCGGATGGCACGTTTCAGGACAGAAGTAAAGGCAATGTCAAATGCAAACCCCGCTTCTTTCATCAATTTTCCAGCGATTTTTGCTTCTTCGATACCCTTTTCTGTTAGATCTACATCTGTCCAGCCGGTGAACCGATTCTGTTTATTCCAATCACTCTCGCCATGTCTCAATAGCACTACTTTGTACATATCCACTCCATAGGTTTACCTTTTTCATAAATGTAGCGCAAGATCGCTCTTGCGCTACAAATTGTAACCTCATAATGGTTATCTGACTGCAACTGGATTTTCGGCATCCTCAGTTGGATCAAATATATGGCTGTTATCCATATTGAAAAGGACCTGAACCTTATCTCCAAAAGCGTAGCGCGAACGTGGGTCTACACGGGCGACAATTGTGTTTTGCAAACCTGTCGTCAGGTAGATGAGAATTTCGTTGCCCATCAACTCGGTCACTTCCACCTTGGCGTCAACCTTTTCCCCATGAATATTGGATGGGGAGAAGTCCGGATTGTGAATGTCATCTGGGCGGATACCCAAAATGACTTCCCTGCCAACCAGTTTCTGCAATTTTTCAACTTTGGCAGGAGGAAGTTTCACTTTTAATTCCGCATTGACAGCATACAGGGCTTCACCATCTTTTTCCAGCTTCACTTTGAAGAAATTCATTGCGGGGGTGCCGATAAAACCCGCTACGAAAAGGTTGTTGGGTTTGTCATACAGGTTTTGGGGTGTATCAAGCTGCTGAAGGATACCCTTGTTCATTACAGCAATTCTCGAAGCCATGGTCATGGCTTCAGTCTGGTCATGGGTAACATACACGAATGTAGTACCCAAATTGTGATGCAGTTTGCTGATCTCGGCGCGGGTCTGTACCCTCAATTTTGCATCGAGGTTGGATAATGGCTCATCCAGGAGGAAAACTTTTGGTTCGCGAACTATTGCGCGGCCCAGTGCAACACGCTGTCTCTGTCCACCAGAGAGTTCACGAGGTTTCCTCTTCATGAGTGCTTCAATTCCCAATATCTTCGCTGATTCTTCCACCCGTTTTTGAATGGTCGCTTTTGGTAGGTGGCGTAATTTCAATCCGAATGCCATATTATCAAAAACAGTCATATGCGGGTAAAGAGCATAAGATTGGAATACCATGGCGATATCACGGTCTTTTGGTGCAATATCATTAACCACCTTGTCTGCAATCATGATTCTGCCGGAGGTTACTTCTTCAAGCCCTGCCAGGCAGCGTAAAGCGGTGGTTTTTCCACAACCGGATGGGCCAACCAGCACCAGGAACTCTTTATCCTTGATCTGAATGTCTAAATCCGCGATCGCTGTGAAATCACCAAATTTCTTGACTACATGTTCAAATGTTACACTTGCCATTTTTTCCTCCTCCCGGAACGAATATAGTGACATAATTATAGAACATTATGGATTAAGATTGCAAGTGTTTACGGAAATTTGACAAATCAATCTGGAGGAAGATATGCCTGAAATCCCTGAAATTGCATCTCGAGCCAAAGAAATCAAGTCTTTGCTTGTTGGTAAGAAAATCCAGGGTTTGGAAATTCTCCAACCGAAATGCTTAAATATTCCCCCGGAGGAGTTCAGTGCTTATCTCATCAATTCGACAATTCTAGATTCCACTCATCGTGGCAAATGGATTCAGGTTAGGATCACATCTGGTTGGTTATTGATCAACCTTGGTATGGGTGGAGATTTGCTTCTTACCGATCGCACGCACTTGCCTGAGAAGTTCCGCTTGATTTTTGATTTTACAGATGGTTCATGCCTGACCATAAATTTTTGGTGGTTTGGCTACGTTCATTTCTGCTCACCCGATGGAATCTTGCAGCATTCAATGACTTCCAAGCTTGGACCAAACGTCCTGGACCTTTCAGAAGCGGAATTCAAGTCCATTCTTTCAGGTGCAAAGGGACGTATTAAAGCATTTCTACTGGATCAAGCGAATATAGCAGGCATCGGCAATGCTTACATCCATGACATCCTTTTCCTGGCTAAACTTCACCCAAATCGGACAATAAGTACGCTCGACGAAAACGATATGTGTCACCTATACCAGGGTATCCGCAAGGGATTAATTCCCAGTCTTGAAAAAGGGGGTGCCTTTTACGAGAAGGACCTTAATGGAGTAAAAGGTGGATTCACTATGGAGGAGATACTTATCGGTTATCGGGAAGGTACTCCTTGCCCGGTATGCCAAACACCGATCCAAAAAATTAAAACGGGTTCCACCAGTTCATTTATTTGTCCATCCTGTCAGTTGCAGCCTTGAACTCGACAATGAGATTTTCCTTACCACACACCCTGGCATTTGCCCTTTGAGGCTGTTTGTATCGTATATTTTTACTTAAGTCCGTTTATAATAAAATGGTTTTGTCATCATTATGAGGATGTGGATTGAAAACGTCATCACAGATCTTAGAATTTGACTTGCAGCAGACCATAACACCCAACCGCCTGGTGGGTTTGTGGCGTATGATCACTGGATTCCGCTTGAAATATACGGGTGCAGTGGTTAGCCTGGGCATTTCCGCCACAGCCAAGATGCTAACCTTCATGCTCCTTCGGTTCTTTGTGGATACCTACTTTGTACAGGACAACCAAACGGTGTCCCTGCCAGTGCTGGCTTTGGGGTTTCTAGGTTTAGCAGCCATGGAAGGCGGCTTTACCTTCCTCAGCGGTGTACTTTCCTCCCAGACCGCCGAAGGTGTCACCAGGAGGCTTAGAAACTACCTCTACAACCACATACAACATCTTTCATTTACCTATCACTCAAAAACCCCAACCGGAGATTTGATTGAGAGATCCACATCCGATGTAGATGCCTTGCGCCGATTCTACTCGGATCAGGCTATCAATGTGGGTAGGATCCTGCTACTTTTCATTATCAACTTTGTGGCACTATTAAACCTCAATGTTAAGTTGGCATTGATCTCAATCATCGTTATCCCATTTATACTGGTTGTTTCCATCATTTTGTTTAAAAAGGTGAGTAAGAGTTACGAAGCCTACCAGGAACAGGAAGCCACCTTATCCACCCGTTTACAGG
>CAZSGL010000102.1:0-7935 GCA_964606265.1 uncultured Anaerolinea sp.
GCGTCAGTTCCGCCGCCAGGGCTTCGGTCTCGCGCGAGGCGGTGCCGTTGCCAATCGAGATGAGGGTGACCTTGTGCTTTACGATCAGCGCTTTCAATTTCTCCCTTGATTCCGTCCACTGGCGCTGCGGCTCGTGCGGGTAAATCGTACTGGTATCCAGTAATTTTCCGGTTGGTCCAACCACCGCCAGCTTGGTACCGGTGCGGAAGCCCGGGTCCAACCCCAGCACGCTGTGCCCCGCCAATGGCGGTTGACCCAGGAGTGCTCTCAGATTCGCGCCAAACACCTTAATGGCATGCGTTTCCGCCTGCACGGACAGTTCACGTCTCACATCGCGCTCGATACTCGGCAGCAGCAGCCTTTCCGCGGCGTCGTAAAGTGCCAGCTCCAGCTCGTTGCAGAAGGGACTGCGCATGTCCGGTCGGAAGTAATCCACCATCGAGCCCTTCCAGTCCTTCTCCTCCAGCGTCACTTTCACCCGCAGTACCTTTTCGTTCTCACCTCGGTTCACCGCCAGCACCTGGTGCGGGCGCAATCTGTCCACCCGCGCGCTGAAGGCGTAATAGGTTTCGTAAACGGTTTTCTCGTCTTTGGCGTCCTCGATCTTTTCGGAGGTTAGCACCCCGAAAAGCATGGCTTTGCGGCGGGTAGAGGAACGCACTTCGGCGTGGTCGCTGATGGTCTCGGCGGTGATATCCCGTGCGCCTGCCAGCGCTTCTTCAACTGTTGGCACCTGCTCATTCAAAAAGCCTGTCGCAGTCTTTTGCGCGTCAGCCGGGGTGCGCGCCTGGGTGAGGATGAAGTCCGCCAGCCCCTGCAGCCCCTTCTCGCGCGCGATGGAAGCACGTGTTCGCCGTTTGGGCTTGTAGGGAGCGTAGAGGTCCTCAAGCGCCGTCATGGTGACGGCGGTGGTGAGCTTCTCTAGCAGTTCCGGCGTCATCTTGCCCTGTTCCTCAACCGAGGAGATCACCGCGACGCGCCGTTCTTCCAGGGCGCACCCTTTCTCCAACAGTGACTGAATATTGCGCAGTTGGTCTTCGTCTAATGTGCCGGTGGCTTCCTTGCGGTAGCGGGCGATAAAGGGTACGGTGGCGCCGCCATCCAGCAGCTCGATGGCAGCCGCTACCTGGGTGGGACGCAGATTTAAAGTTTTGGCAATGATAACGGCAAAATCTGTCATGATGGGATCCTCAGTTCAGGGGAATGAACAGCTATTTTATCATGGTCCATCCCACTCATAGTTTTTATGGGTAATTTACATCCTTAAAGCCGTCGATATGTCATAATAATATTTGTGCTATATTAATAGCAGTATCCATTTTTGTTGAAATTGGGGGGGAATCCAATAGCTATCCAACCTCAATAAACTGAATATCTTTTCCTGGGAGGGTAATTTCATGTTTAAATTCTCTGGTAAGAGAACGTTTAATCACGCGCTTTCAATTAGTTTAAATCTGTTTATCGTGATCAGCATGGTGCTTGCCAGTTTCAGCACCGCTTTCGCCCAGGACGGCGTTACCATCACGCCGACACCCATGGACCCGCCAGTTGAAACCCCTGTCGCGGCAGAGGAAACACTGGAGCCTGTCGTCACACCGACGGTTGCCCCCACCCTCGCACCCACTGTTGAGCCCACCCTGGAGCCAACGCCGCAGTTGCCGGCTGAGGAAACCAGTGATTTGGGCAATACCCTCAGGGGGGCAGCTCCCACGAACGATGCCATGGCAAATGCCATAGCGATCTCCAGCCTGCCGTATACAACCAGTCAATCTACCCTTGAGTCAACACTCGAAGCCAATGAACCTGTTACATGGTGTAATAATCTTGCCGATGGTGGCGTTGGCAATCCTTCTGGGAGTGTGTGGTATTCCTTCAGCCCAGGCCAGGATGGTATTTACGCCATCTCCACCCTGGGAAGTGACTATGAAAACAGCATTTTGGTGCAAAAACAAGGCGATCCGGATTTAATCCCGGTGACTTGCATGGCAAAGTTTGGAACAACAGATCCAAATGGAAGGCTGCCCTTCTTTGCGGAGAGTGGAGACACTTATCTGATCGGAATTTCGGATGAAGGTAGTGGTGGAACCCTCAATTTGAGTGTTAATCAAATTCCGTGTGCGGTGGGCTCACTCTGTATGACAGTTACTAATGCAAAGAGAAGTAATGCCTGGTCCCCGAACGTACGTGTTTTGAACTCTGAGGGATACTGGGCTGCAGAGGCTGCAGGCGACCTTGGAGGATATGTTGAAGTTACAGGTCTGGCTTCAGGCACATACTCTTTGGTCACATCCGCCATGTTTAGTTTTTTGGTGGATCATAATGTTACCGTTAACAGCGAGTCTGTAAATTACTTTAATGCCAGTTCATTTGGTTTCCCAAAATTGGGTTTTTCCATGCTGGATAGTGCCGGAGCCTCGATTCGGCCTGACCAAATCTTTCTCTCATATTCTGGAGATGGATTTGGGTCAATCAGTTTTCCTGACTATCTTATTGAACCCTATAGTATTAATGTTACCCCCGGTACTTACGATATCACGGCTTTCTCCAATGATGCCAACTACATCATGACTAAAACAAATGTAGAAGTCACTGCGGATACGGCGTTGATCTTTGATGCTCAAACTATGCCGATCGAAACCGCCACTGTGACATTAGATGGGATTGCTTGGGCGAATTTTCAATATCAGATGCTTGGAGCAAATTCATGGAACGGAGTGAACATAGCTACTGGGGATGTAGTCACTTATTCACTCCCAATATCGCATGAGTATTATCCGGAGATCTATACGAATCTGGATGAGGCTGGAACCGGAGACAGTTGGGGTTATGCTCTGTCAAAAGCGCTCACAACCTTCGTAGGGGATGGCCGCAATTCTGCCCTCACTTTTGGTGGAAATCTCTCCATTCAGCCTGTAATGGCTGAGCTTGGATATGGTCAAAACCAGCAGGGTTCGGTAACAGCAGAAACTCATGATGCTCATGACAGCAAGTTAGTTTATCTAAATCGAAATGGAGATTGGGGTTGGCAAGACATCCCCCCGGTCTTTACCATCAAAGATATTGCTGATCAAACGCTGGTTGGCGAATATGGTAGTGATTATCATTCAGTGTGGTCAAACTATTTATTCACCATCCCCTCCAATGGGCCATATGGTACCTGGAGCGCCAATGCCTCGATCGATCTAGGTCCGTATCTGGGTCAGGGTGTCATCAATGGATCAACCCCCTTTGAAGTTACCGAGATTCCTGCCCCGCCCAATGATCTGCTGGAATTTGCCACGGAGATCTCTTCGCTGCCTTTTACCACCACCCAGACCACCGCTGGCGCAACAGTTGAAGTGACTGAACCTGCGGCTTACTGTAACCAAAGCAGCCTGGGCAGCGTATGGTTCAGCTATACGCCCACCGAAACCGGCATCTATGCAGTCTCCACTGCCGGCAGCGATTTCGAGAATAATATCGTCATCAGGCAGTCCAACGGCGGGGCAAACGACCCCGTCACTTGTATGGAAGCCCGCACCATGAGCGCGGAAACCGGCGGGGAAGGTGCGCGGTTGGCGTTTTATGCGCTCGCGGGTCAGACCTATCTCATCGGTATTTCAGATAAGGTGGGCGGCGGCAACCTCAGCCTTCTGGTCGAAAAGATCACCTGTTGGGAAGATCAGTTATGCATGACCGTGACTGCCTACAATGGCAGCAACGCCTGGAATCCTAGAGTCAGGATTATGAATTCAGATAACCAGGTTGTCGGCTGGCCTGAGGATGGAGAACGCGGCGGATACATTCAAATTGGCGGGCTTGAACCTGGAACCTACAAGGTGGTCACCTCCGAGTGGTGGACGTACATAGTTGACGAGAATGTCAGCTTTCCCGGCTATCACAACCCCACCGCAGTCGGGCTGCCTCATTTTGATCTAACCGTAAAAGACAGCGCCGGCGTCACGATGGCGGCAGACGCCTCCATGGGTTTCACCTGGGATAATGTGGGTATGGTTGGCGATACCGGTTACTTTGCCGGCGCTCCTATGCCGGTGTATGCCTCCCCCGGAACCTATGACATTTACGCCAGTTCAGCAGATCCCGGCTATTTCTTCTATGGTGAAGAGGTCACGCTGACTGACACCGCAAACGTCCCCGAGGTTGTTTTAAACGCTCAAACCATGCCCTCTGAGACCGTGACGGTGCGTTTCGACAACCTCCCGGTATCAATATTTAATCCGTGTTTTTCTTTTGGCGGCCTGCCCTGCAGACCGGTCACGGATGGCCAGGTGTGGAAGTTGATCTACCCCGTCGGGGAACAGTTTAACGGCAATTTGAACTTTGAGATGGAAACTGCTGAAGGGGATCTCTGGAGTTACTTATTAATCACTGATTGGCAGGAGTTCTTCGGTGATTCTCGCAATACCGATATGACCTTTGGCGGGGATTTCGTCATCACTCCCTCAACTGAAAAGGTATCTTATGAATACAACGAAACCGGTAAAGCATGGAAGATGATCCGCGACGCCCACCATAATCTGCTCGAGTGGGTCACCCGCATTGATGGCGTTACCCAGGAGTACTCCACTCCCAACCCGATCTATACCATCTATGATTCAAATCTCGATGTGGTGCCGGGCACGTTGACCAATCCCGGTTCGGGAATCTGGGCATATTACACCTTCCCGGTCCTCGATACTCATCCAGTCGGCACATGGACAGCCCAGAGCACTTATGACACCGGTCCCCTGCGCGGAATACTAAACGGCGATTATACCTTTGAGGTGACGGTGGAAACCGACTCAGTTGGATTGATCGTGGACGCACCGTTTGACGTATCCAATGATTTCAGCTGGTCAGCTTACCAGGGGCTTGTTGCCGCAAAAGCAGCCAACCCCGCCTTAGTCACGAATGTTTTTACTGCGGCTTCGGGTGAAGATTACGCAGCATTATTTGAACAGTGTGCAGTTGCATACGATCTGTGTATCGCCATTGGTTTTTCAATGGCTGATGCTATTTGGACCGCCGCTGTTGCCCACCCGGATGTAAATTTTGTCATCCTGGATTATGAGTTGGATTCTCCGCCCGCAAACTTGCGCGGGGTTACTTTCACTTCACAGGAAGCGGCTTATCTGGCAGGTGCTTTGGCTGGCAAGATGACCACCAGCAATATCATCGGGGCAATAGGTGGAATGTCCATCCCTCCAGTGACGGCTTTCACCAGCGGCTTCCGCAATGGCGCGCAGTGTGCCAACCCTGACGTGCAGGTGATTGTTGATTTCACCAACGATTTTACCAACCCCACTCTCGGAGCAACCTACGCTGAGAACATGATCACCGATGGCGCGGATGTCATTTTCGCTCCCGCTGGTCCTACCGGAAACGGAGCGATTCTATACAGCGCCGGGCAGGGTGTTTGGAGCATCGGTGTCGATGCAGATCAGTATCTTTCTACCTTCGATAACGGCGCTGTCACTGGTTCAGACAAACTATTAACCAGCGCGATGAAACGACTGGATACGGCAGTCGTAAACTCGATTGAAGATTTGCTCAACGGGTCGTTCACATCAGGGAACGTTTATTATGACCTGGCGGATAATGGAGTCAGTCTCGCGCCTTACCACGCAACTGATGGCGTTGCCGTTACAACAGAGATCAAGGATTACATCAATGCCCTTAAGGCGGAGATTATCGCTGGAACAGTTGATGTTAATCAAACCTGCCGGAGCACCACTAACGATTCAATTGCTAATCCCATTGAGATCACCGATCTGCCGTATTCAAACAGCCAATCCACGGTTGGTTTTACTGTTGAAGCCGCTGAACCTGTTTCAGCCTGTAATGTTGGGGCAACAGGCAGCGCGTGGTACAAATTCACCGCCCCCGAGACCGGTATATACCAGTTTTCGGTCATGGGGAGCAGTAATAATGCCAGCATTAATGTACAGCATCAGTTGAGCTACTTCTCACGTGAAGCAGTCATGTGCCTGGATGCCGGCAATTCATCATCCACGCCTTTATCCTTCAACGCCGAGGCAGGTGAAGTGTATTACATCGGTATTTCGGATCAAAACGGTGGGGGCGATCTGTCAGTTGAGCTCACTCGTAAAGTTTGTTCCCCCGATGTCTTCTGTTTTGTCGGAATTACCGGGGAGAAGCAACCTTTAAGGAACACATGGTCTACCCTCGAAGCCTCAGATGGTGAAACGATTGGCGCGGGAAACACAGATACCAGTGGGTTTGGTGAAATAGTCCCCGATTACGCGGGTTCATTCACCCTGTTGTATGGAGGCTTCAATTCATTCGCCGCGGTACATGACGTTAGTGCTCCCGGCTACTACAACACCAACACCATTGAATACTCAGAGTTGGATGTTGTTTCCAAAGATGGAAGTGGCACCCAATTTGGTTCAACTGTGGGTTTCTCCCACCCGAATTCGGGCCAATTTATCTTTACAGGCGATACAATTTCCGACCAGCCGGTAAAACTTTATGTCACCAACGGCAGCCATTACATCCATATCATTGGATATGACGATAACACCATCATTTCACAACCCATCGAGGTCGTTTCGAACAGCCTGCCGGGTTCGATCACCCTGGATGCATCTATCCTTTCCCATGAAACAGTCTACTTGAACGGTGATGGAGAGGGTGATTGGAAATTGTCGGTAATTGCAGCAGAAACCTATTACATTTTTGACATTCTAACTGACCCGGCCACACCGGTGACAATCGCCTTTCCGGCGGGAAGCGATTATGACAGTGATGCACATCTCAGTCTGATTGATCCCGTGACCACTTTCGGTTGGGACTATTATTTTGATGATGGTATAGCCTACACATTAACACCGGGTCGAGAGCGCACACAAAACGTGGGCGGGGATATTTACGCCCTCACCCAAACCTTGGACCGGGTAACTTATAACCCGGGAATCAAAGCAAAAGTCTTCTCGACCCTTACAGATGAATATGGGAATAGCATTTCTAGTATTTATTTTTACGGCGACGCCGAGTCTCTTTCCGCACCACAGAGTGTGCCAGATACAATTGTGAGTAAAGAAAAAGAAGTAAAGATTTACTCGTCCATTGATCCCTCCGCATCCGCTAGAGCCTCAAGACAGGGCGTGATCAACAGCAGAATTTACCCTGATTACCTGGTCCGCAACCCGGCAAACGGAACGGTCACCGGGAATTTTGAATATTCATGGGTGAATATCGGATCTTGGTACGGTTTCCAGATCCCCGCCGACGCGAGTGCCAGCGGGCAGTGGTCTATCACCAGCCCGGTGGATACCGGTCCCCTCAAAGGGATTCCCACAAATGAGAAATTGTTCACCGGTCCAGTCTTCCCCCCGGAAGTCAAAAATAGTTAATTAACGCACACAACCATCGCTTCCCTTCCATTCACAAGGACTCAGGCTACCTACACCGCCACCATTGAAACCGGTGAGCCAACCTCTGCCTGCAGCCTGGCTGACACCAGGAGTCTCTGGTACAAGTACACCCCCTCCACGACCGGTATATTCAAGGTCGAGGTCACAGATAATAGCACGGATGTGTATGAGGATCGATCGAACCTGAGCATCGTGCGCCAGGTGAACTCCACCACCCGCACCCCCGTGATCTGTAATGAAGCTGAGACGACCTGGCTTGGAGATGGATACGGGCATTACAATGATGCTTTCTTTTACGGCACCGCGGGCTACACTTACCTCATCGGCGTTTCCGATGATTTTGGTGCTGAATTTACCATCAACATCAGCAAGCAGACCTGCCCGGCCGGCAACCTGTGCGTCACGGCCACAGACGTTGAAGGTAAAGTCCTGCAGAATCCTGACATTTATGCAAGAAACCCGGCAGGTGATTGGATCAGTAATGGTTGGGGAGGCCATGGCGGATTTGTCCAGATGGATCTTAACGGGTACACCGGGAAGGTTACATTGCATACTTTTT
>CAZSGL010000103.1:0-7836 GCA_964606265.1 uncultured Anaerolinea sp.
GGCGTCCGAGCAGTTGTTATCATTGTCACAGGTCCGCAGATGGAAATACCATTCTCCATCCGCTAGGGTTACACTGGTTTCTGTCAGAATATCAAATGCCAGATCCACCACTGTATCAGGGGTAGTGTCTGCAACCTGGTCCCACACTGTGGAGTAGCCCGCCAGCATCGAACCACCGGTGTCTACCGCATCATTACTCCAGGTCATTTGCACAGTCGCGTCATTCGAGAAAACATTGATGGTATGACTTGAGCTGTTAAGTGTTAATGGATTGGATGGTGGTGTAATGTCTGGAAGGTCAATAATGTATGGACCAGCGTGCATGGCGATTGAACAGTTACCAATCAAATCACAGGTACGCAGATGGAAATACCATGTGTCATTTTCAAGTTCCGGGCTTGTGGTTGTATAAACTGAAGATGAGATGTCGACAGTATCATCAGGAACTGTCGAAGTGTCATGATCCCACAATATGGAATATCCTTCGATCCCGGCCAGTCCAACTTCAACAGCATCAGTGCTCCAAGCCATATCGATTGAATTATCGATAATATTTGTTTCGCTAATCGTATGGCTGGTGCTAGACATTGTTGATGGATTTACGGGTGCGTGAGTATCAATTCGAAAAGGCCCTTGATGAATTGGAGTCGAACAGAGTCCAACTGCGTCACAGGTTTGAAAATGGAAATACCATGTCCCATCAGTCAACACGTCACTTGTTGCAGAAGAGATAGCAGAGTTCAGTTCGATCACAGAGTCAGGAGTCGAAAGTTCTGATTGATCCCAGAGGATCGAATAACCAGAAACACCGCTCCCAGTGCCGTCTGACGCATCCGTTGCCCAGTCCATGGAAATCGTGTTTATCTTGGAAATCAAGCTTGGATTATGGGTTGAACTGGATAATATGGATGGGTTGCCTGGCGGGTTCCGGTCAATCTTGTAAGGACCGCTTGTGATGCCGCCTGAGCAATTTCCGGCGAGATCGCAAGTTCTGAGATGGAAATACCATACCCCGTCTGATAACGAATGGCTGGAAAAAGTAAGTTCGCTGGCGCTTAAATCCACAACAGTATCAGAAGCCATGTCAGCAACATGATTCCACACCACTGAAAAACCATTTACACCAACCCCAATGCCGTCACTGGCATCACCATTCCACTCCATGATAATTACAGGATCAAATGAATAAACATCAACGGTATGGGAACTACTTACCAATCCTGTTGGATCAACAGGAGCTGTGGTATCCGGTGGAGCGTTTACTTTCATAGAACGATCTAAGCTCCAGGCTCCTGTTTCATTGTTTTCATTCTTTGCCCGCACCCGCCAGAAGTAGGTAGCGTTTGCGAGATAGTCGGATGTGAATACGGTAGTCGTAACAACTTCTGATACCTCGGGGGTGGAGAAAGTTGAATTATCATCGACCTGGATCTCGTAGGCAGTCCCATAAGGGACAGAATTCCAGGTAAACGTCGGTGTTGTTGTAACCACTGTACTAGTGCTGGCAGGTGAAACCAACACAGGCGCAACCGGGATCAACGGAAGGATCGTGATTAGTCTTGGGGGAGACCATCCTCCCCAGTTCCCAGCCGCATCCCTTGCCTGGACGTGCCAGTAATATATTTCCGGTGTCTGCAAGGGTGGGGTGAGATAAAGCGAAGTCAATTCTCCAGAGGTGTAAATTGGATCTGAAAAAACATCAGTTGAAGCATATTCAAATTTATAGTACCTGGCTCCTGATACAGCTAACCAGGAGTACCTGGGAGTTCCGCGTACTTCTGCATCAGCGGCAGGCGCTGAGAGTATTGGCTCGCCTGGTTTTACTGTATCCACGGTGAAGGAGCGGTAGGCAGACCAAGCACCGGGGATTTCGAGGGAATTGATGGATCTCACCCGCCAGTAATGCAATCCATCCGGAAGGGTGGCAGCGGTATAAGTGAGCACGCCGTCCTCAAGCAACGAAGTCTGCTCCAGGACGTTGAAGGAGGTCGATCTGCTGACCTGTATCTCATAGTTCGCTGCGTTCACCGCCGCGTTCCATTCGAGTGTGGGGGTGTTCATGGTGAAGGCCGCGTTGGCAGGGGCTTTCAATACAGGAGCCAGCGGTAAGGCGGGTGAAACCTTGAAAGTGAAGACAGGCGTCCAGTTGCCCCAACCTGAAACTGTGCGTACCTGCATGCGCCAGTTGTACGGACCATTAAGCAGGGGAGTGAGCGGGGTGTAGCTGATGGATATCGGACGGTTAACATCCATCTCAGGTGAATCGAACAGGTCTGAATCATCCACCTGGATGCGATACTCCAATGCTCCGGACGCGGCTGCCCAGGTGAAAGCGGGAGTTGTGTCTGTGGTGTACGAGATGTTCGCAGGTGTCTTGAGGATGGTGACGGTAAAACTACGCGGTGTACTCCAACCGGAGAGGTTCCCGGCGGCATCCACGGACTGTACCCGCCACCAGGCTGTACCGAAAGGCAATGCCTGGGCGGAGGTGAGTGTGTAATAAGCAGTGGTCTTCAACACATCCACCAATGGGTCGATAAAGTCTTCCGTATCATCCAACTGGAACTGGTAGTACTTAGCGCCAGATACTGTCCCCGCGGTCAGTTTTGGGATGGTGGTGAGCTGCACGGCGCCATTGGCAGGTGAAATCATGGCCGGGACTGCCTGTGGAATCGTATCCACGGTGAAGGAGCGGTAGGCAGACCAGGCACCCGGGATATCCAGATAATTGATGGATCTCACTCGCCAGTAATGCATGCCATCCGGCAGGAGAGCAGCGTTGTAGGTGAGCAGGTCCGGATCCAGCACCGAATTTTGCTCAAGGATACTGAAGGTGGTCAATTTGCTGATCTGTATCTCATACTTAAAACCGTTCACTGCCGTGTTCCACTCGAGGATGGGGGTGTTGTTCATAGTGAAAGCAGCATTGGCAGGAGATTTCAATACCGGGGCAAGAGGTAAAGGGGGGGTAACCTTGAAAGTGAAGA
This sequence comes from uncultured Anaerolinea sp., assembly GCA_964606265.1. Lineage (GTDB taxonomy): Bacteria > Chloroflexota > Anaerolineae > Anaerolineales > Anaerolineaceae > UBA6107. The sequence continues at coordinate 2,988 of CAZSGL010000103.1, forward strand.
CGGGCGTCCAGTTGCCCCAACCCGAGATTGTGCGTACCTGCATGCGCCAGTAATACTCATTATGCTCCAGGGCGGCGAGCGGAGTGTAGCTGGTGGAGACCGGACGATTGAGGTCAATAATAGACGGTGAATCGAACAGGTCTGACTTATCCACCTGGATATGGTATTCCAGTGCTCCGGCAGCGGCTGCCCAGGTGAAAGCGGGGGTTGTGTCTGTGGTGTAAGAGTTGTTTGCAGGAGTCTTGAGGATGGTGACGACGAAACTGCGTTGTGTGCTCCAGCCGGAGAGGTTACCGGCAGCGTCCTCAGACTGCACTCGCCACCAGGCAGTCCCGAAAGGCAGCGCCTGAGCGGAGGTAAGGGTGTAGTAAGTGGTGGTCGGTTTCACATCCACAGATGGGTCGATAAAGTCTTCCGTATCATCCACCTGGAACTGGTAGTACTTGGCACCTGACACTGTCCCCGCGGTCAGTTTTGGGATGGTGGTTAGCTGCACGGCGCCGTTGGCAGGCGAAACCATGGCCGGGACTGCCTGTGGAATCGTATCCACGGTGAAGGAGCGGTAGGCGGACCAGGCGCCATTTACACCCAATGAGTCTATACCGCGCACGCGCCAATAATGAATGCCATCCAGCAGGGTGGCGGCGGTGTAAGTGAGCAAACCTGGGCTAAGAATCAGGTCCTGTTCCAGTACGCTAAAGGTCGTGAATTTTGAGATCTGAACCTGGTAGTGATCTGCGTTGGTCACTGCGTTCCAGAAAAGAGGAGGGGTGTTGTCGTTGGTAAAGGCAGCATTCCCCGGCGAGGTAAGTACCGGGGCAAGCGGTGGATTCATAGAATTGAACATCCAAGTTGAAGACCAATCACTCCATACAGAACCAAACCTGGCTTTGATCCTCCAGTAGTAGGATTTTGAGTTGGTTAATGCAGTAGCAAATGAGTAATTGGAAGTAGCTGTGGTGGTATTAAGGACTGTTGTGGAAAAAGTGCTGCTCAACGAAAGTTGAATTGTATAAAGGTTAGCTCCATTAATATCATCCCAGTTAAAGGTAACTTTATTGCTGGCTAATTTTTCATTGACTGCAGGCGAGAAATTGATTGCACGATGGATTATGGTATTTGAAGTTCCCCCACCAGGTGGCGGGGTTACCACCGAGATATCTCCTTGAGTTGGACTGGAAATAAAGCCCGCGGGCACGGTAGCTGATAATTGGGTGGCACTGTTAAAGGTGGTTGCAAGTTCCGAGCTTCCCCACATAACTCTTGCGCTGTTGGTGAAGTTGGTGCCGGTTACCACTAGAGTGTAAGCAGAACTTCCAATACCGGTAATTATTGGGGTAATTTTCGTGATTGTTGGAGTAGTAACAAATCCTGTAAAGGTCAACTGCGTGATATCGTAATCTTCATCCAATTGTTCAACGTACCCGATAGTTTCGGGTTTGAGATCAACAATATCCAAACCAGTCGAATAATCTGCCGTCCACGTACCGTCAGAAGCGGTTGTAAGTTCCTGTTTAATTCGACCGTTAGATCCCGTGGCATAGACAAAGACCGTGCTACCTGGTTCAGCTAAACCCCTCACTTGATCTTCTACATAATCAACATTTGTCAGTGTGAGGCTGGTGATTGTATGAGACTTGGTTGTGCTGCCATCGGTTACTGATACCAATTGGCCTTCTTGGAGATCAAAACCTTCCAGTGTATGCGAAAAATGGGGATCTTCAGGATTGCTGCCGTCAACCGTCGTGGAGCCCGTGTAATCCACACCGGCGCCATTGCTCGGATCATCCACAGTGATCGTTAGGCTCGCTCCGCCAGGCCAATCCCACCCGGTAATCGTATTTGAGTAAACGTCTGCGCCAAATTGGGGATAGGGGAGATTTTTAATTACTTTTGTATAATCCCAATCTGCGTCATAAGTTTCAGCTGTAAGATATGCCCCCGCATTGTAATCCGCTGGATCAAAATGAGAATAGCTTAGAACATCCCAATATCCGTTTGCATCCGCAAAATACCCACTCATTGAATAACATGTCTCGCCGCAAATACCGGCAGCGATATTAGCTTCAGGAGCGGCTCTACCATGGACTACAAATACATCCCAATCATGACTGTAGATTTCCAGGTAAGCAACTGTCAGCGTTTTTGTTGTCGTTCCGTCAGTTAGCGTGATCAATTGTCCTGTTTCAATTACAAAATCGGTTGGATAAAAATCAGCTTCATATGAAGAAATTCCGCTAACCGGAAGCGTCTTTGAATAATCGATGCCGGCCCCATTATCTGGATCATCAATAGTTAAAGTTAGCGGTTTGTTTTGCGGCCATGCATAGGAAAATATATTGTTCATGGTGAGGTTAACTATAACTACTGGTCCTGAATAATATGCTTTGCCATTGGAACTTTCTGGAACAGAAGTTTCAGCGACAACCTCTGCTGTTTCACCCTGGGTATTATCGTCTTCACCCGTAGAAAATGGGTTTGGCGGAATGTATAATTCGGCACTGCCAGAGGGGTTATTGTCGGCATGTCCTCCTGCGACCAGAACACTGCCATCAGGCAGAAGTGCGGCTGTGAATTGTGCCCGGGCTGCATTCATTGAACCGCTATCAGACCATAACCCTGTTTCGGGATCATAGATTTCGGAGGCATTGGTGCTGGCTTCGCCAACGTCACCACCTGCGACCAAAACCTTGCCATCGGTCAGCAGAACAGATGCGAAGTTACGCCTGGCAACACTCATCGAATTGGTAACTGACCAGGTGTCAGTGGATGGGTCATAAAGCTCAACGCTGCCTGCTGATGCATCACCGGCAACCAAAACCTGACCATTTTGCAGTAACGTGGCTGAATGATAGCAATGGTCAGTGTTCATGGGTGAGGTAAGCGTCCAAGTGGCAGTGTCAGGATCGTACAATTCTGTGCTGGATAGGCATCCAGAAATCCCTTCACCTCCTGCAACCAATACTTTGCCATTGGGCAGGAGTGTGGCTGTGTGCACCCATCTTTCATTATTCATCGAACCAGTGGCAGTCCAGGTACCCGTGGCCGGGTCATACAATTCTGCGTTGGCGATTGGAGTGGTGCCATCATGACCACCGGTAACTAAAACCCAACCATTTGGCAGGAGTGTGGCTGTATGATCATAGCGCGCTATATTTAAAGAACCTGTTGAAACCCAAGTTCCTGTTGAAGGGTCATACAATTCGGCACTGGCAATAGCAGCGGCATCTAAGCCCCCTGCGACCAAAACTTTTCCGTCCGGTAAAAGTGTGGAAGAATGCCCAAATCTTGAATTACCCATTGAACCGGTTGCTTCCCACGTTCCAGAGGAAGGATCAAATAATTCTGCGCTAGCTGCTGCTGAACCATCAATGATCCCTCCTGAAACCAGAACACTACCACTATTCAGCACTGTGGCTTTATGATCATGCCTGGCATTTATCATGGAATCGGTAGTAACCCATTCACCGGCAGTTGCCTGGAGTTTTATAAGGGGTTCAACAGGAATGCCACCACTCAGTTGATTTCGATAGAGAGAAAGACTCTCAAGATTAGTGAGAGTTCCAACATCCACAGGAATTGAGCCTGAAAGGTAATTTTCTCCTAGACTAAGATTATCAAGATTGGTCAGAGCGCTCAATTGTGGTGGAATAGTACCAACAAGGTTGTTGTTACTCAATTGAAGTTGCTTGATCGAATTATTCTCACAGGAAACTCCATACCATGAACAGGGAGTGTCCGTAGTTAGCCAGCCAGTATTGTCCGTCCAATTCAATCCATCGGTTGAGTCATATAATGCAACCAGTGATTCACATTCACTTTGCGGAATCTCTGTAATTGAAGTGCAATCTACGAACTCACCCAAAAGTGCCAGTGAATTTATAGATTTGGGACTTACATCAGATATTTCGTTCTGAGCTAATACATCGCTTAACGGTATTTGTTGCGTGACTAAAGAAAAAATAATTAAAAAACGAAAACAGAAGTAAACTGTTTTCGTAGCAATTCGTGAGAATCGAGCGTGGGTTGTACTGATTGATCTCATCACTCCCCCTAAAAAGGTGATATTTATAATCCGTGGATTTAATAATTATACTCATCCTAATTAAGGGGTACAAGTGACAAACCTCTTACAACAATGCAAGGTCGAAGGAGAAAATCCAAATTTCTCTTTTAACAGGTCGCCTTTCCTTGCGTCACTGTGAATTGCAATGATGGCGCAATTCAGGTACCAAGCAGGTGAAATTATGGACATATTAGAATAATTTACCACTATATAAGGGATAGAAGTACCATTGTTTAATAAAAAACTTTAATGAACGATCAACCAATCACCTTGGATCCCTACTGGGAAGAAAAAAACGTGCTCGCCTGAATTGGGGGGGAGCTAGAATATGGACGAATCAGGAGGTCCAATGGACCTCCTGTTATTTTCTATTCCGCTTTCACCTCGTCCGAAATTGTAACGGATCTTATCTCACTCCATTTTCCCTCAAATCCAAATTCATCGATAGCCCGCACGCTCCAATAATATACGCCTTTTGTGATTGGTATTGCCGGGATAAACGGTTTTGATGAAAGTATTTGGTCTATTTCAGTCGAATTAAAATCCATATTCTGGGACGACTGGAACTGAAATTGACAATTTTCCTCACTTAAATCCCATCTGAATTCTAGAATGCTCATCGAAATCGTTTCATCAGATGCAGGGCTGACCAATTCAGGTGTTCCAGGTAACGTATGTATTGTGAATATGATTATTTCACTCCACTCTCCTGTCAAACCCGATTGATCTTGTGCCGCTATCCGTAGATAATACAATCCTGCATCAAGGGACCAGTTGGGTCTT
>CAZSGL010000104.1:0-7713 GCA_964606265.1 uncultured Anaerolinea sp.
ACGAACCTGAGAACGAATAGGGTGGCTAGTGAGGATACGTTGCCGAGGGAAAAAAGTTTGTGTTAATAATATTGTTGCACAAAAGGCTGGAAATACAACTTGCCTGTTTGGCGAATTTTTAAGCCAAAACTTGCCAAATTGGCAAGTTTTTGAGGGTTTTAAATCTATACGCAATGTTTTACGAATTTATAAAGGCATTGCAGATCATTTTTTGGTTGTATATGTGGCCAAGGCTTCGGCGATGAAGCTATTAATGCTTTCCTTCCTGCGTTTCGCTGCAAACGCCACTTCGCGGTGAAGTTCCGGTGTAATCCTCAGGGAGATATTCCCCAAATATGGTTTTTCAGGGTGCCGATGATTTTCTGCGCAAAAAGCGAGGTAATCATCGACCGAATCATGGAACGCCTGCTCAAGTTCAGCCACGCAATCCGCCTGAAAAGTAATGACGTCATTCAGGTGCAAAACTTCTCCGTGAAGAAGCTTTGCTTCATCATCATACTCAACCACCGCCTCATAGCCTTTGTAGTTCATTTTTTTCCTTTTTCGTTAACTCCTGCATTTTCCAGGAAGCGTCTGACGCTCTTCAGGGCACCCTTGTCAGTTACCCGTTCAGGATGAGGGCGGTGAAAAACCGCATAACAATCATTGAGGATAATCCTCACCCGCGACCCATGCCCTGCAGTGACCCTGGCTCCCAGGGCGATGAAAAGACTTTCGATATCGGACCAGGGAACATCAGACTTAACCGGGTCTTCAAATATACGGTGCAGAGTCTTTTCTTGTTTGCTGTTCAATATGATATCACTTTATGCTATCATTATCAAGGTTATTTGAGATCATCATTTGAATATTGTTGCACAAAAGGCTGGAAATACAACTTGCCTGTTTGGCAAATTTTTGGCGTTTTTCGAAAGTGGTGGGTTGGGAGCCCACCCCTACAAGATCGGTTGGAAACCTGAAATTTAATTGGAGATTCCCCGTAAAACCATCAGTAACTTTGTGCTTCGCAAAAAACGCTCGTGCACAGCACTCGCAAAAAACGTTCGGGGACGCAACATTCGCGTGTAGAGCCCCTACAAATCCCAATTCGGGAGGATTGTCCCATGCAAAACGGGTGGTTTTCCCCTCCCGCGAATGGCGATTATCCAATATACTGGGGGTTCACATCACACTCTACGGAACAGACATGAACAAATGGGATACCCGCTACAACACTGAGGAATACGTCTTCGGCAAACGCCCCAACCGCTTTCTCATCGACTGCACCAGCAGTCTCGCCCCCGGCAAGGTGCTGTGCCTGGGGGAAGGCGAAGGGCGCAATGCCGTTTACCTGGCATCCATCGGCTGGGAGGTGACCGCGGTGGATATCTCCCCATACGGCATAGAGAAGGCGCAGTTACTGGCGCGCCAGCGCGGGGTGAAGGTCACCACCATCACCGCCGACCTGAATGACTACACCATCGAGCCCAACTTTTGGGACATGATCATCACATTTTTCGTGCACATCCCGGCGGTGGAACGCGCGCGTATGCACCGCAAGGTGATCGCGGGGTTACGCCCCGGCGGGACCTACATCCTGGAAGGCTATTCACCAGAAATGGTGAGGTTTGGCGACCGCGGTCCGAAAGAAGTGCCGCAGCGCTACCACCCGGAGGTCATGCGCGCTGAACTGGCGGGGCTGGAGCTGCTGACCGTGCGCGAGATTGACCGCCTGCTGGACGAGGCTGAGCCCGAACAGGGCTGGGTGGCGGTGACGCAGGTGCTGGCGCTAAAGCCAGCTATAAGTTCCCTATATAAATAAGCCCGGCACAGAGAAGCACGAGAAACAGGATTGTAACGATCCAATTGATACGCTTACGGCGCACGTCTTTTTCCGACTCAGCCAGCAGAGTCACCTTAACGGATTCCACATCCTCCGGCACCGCCAGGCGAATATTGGCAGGTTTCTTTTTGGGATGCAGCGAACAGCGCTTTTCTTCATTCAACTCCACCACCGCGCGGCAGACTGAGCAGTAGCCGAGTGCAACAACAGCCTGAGTTTTGAGCAGGGCATTGCGCTCCTGGTTGCGCAGGTCATTAAGGAACATATCCTTATCCGCGCCGAACCCGCCGGCGATCATGCCGGCAGTCTCATGCGGGTCAGCGTCCAGCAGCGCGATCTTGTCGCGGGTGGCCTCCGTGGTTTGACCCATGGCTTCAAGTAGTTTGGCGCGCTCTTTGAGGATGGGTACGCGGGATTTCTCCGGCGCGAGGGTCAACGCCTGGTTGAGGTCCGCAAGCGCCTGGTCACGATCGAGGGTGAGATGGCGTTTGGCGCGGTCGAGGTAGCGTTCGTGCATGGGGGTCTTGCCGAGAGCAAAGACCAGACCGGAGATGGGAGCGATGATGGCGATAAGCCCCCAGAAAACTGGCGAGGTGAAGAAACAACCCATGTCGGGCATGGAGAGCCCCTTAACCATGCGGTATATCACCCACACGGCGAGGGCGGCTACCGCCAGTGAAAAAATCAACCCGAAGAGGCGCGTTCCGGCGCCAGTTCCCGGCAGCAGGTTACGGTGGCAATTGCGGCATTGAGGCTGGTCGGGAGGATTCACTGTTTTGCATTTGTCGCAGTGGATCATGAATTCCTCCTTGATATTCAATTGTTGTGTGCTGGTTTACAGGATTATTTTACAACTTTTCGGAAAGAGAATGCAAACTTGAAAAGCGCTCTTTGCGCCAGCGCAGCCCGACGAAAGTGTAAGGAAATAGCGGCGCGTAAATCCTCTATAATGAATTCATCCGTTTTATCATGCGAGTTGAGGATTCCGGTTGGGATATAGCGTCTGTGCGCCTGCTCCCTGCCGGGTTCCAACCGCAACCCAGGGGAGGGGAAAATGAAACGAGCGTCGTTCTTTAACAAAGAAATGTTCACCAAAGTGTCGTGGGCGGTCATCGCCATTTCCATCATCTATGTGCTGATCAACCTGTTCGTCATCGGCGGGGATGCGCTGGTGATAATGCTCACAGACAGCCTGCCGATCCCGCTGTCCATTGTCACTACTATCTTTGCTTTTCTCCTGTGGCGAAAATTTGCGCCGAAGAGTTCGGGCGCCGGGATGTGGCGCTGGTTCACACTTGGCTGGGGATTGTGGGCACTGGGAGAGATCCTCTACCTGGTATACGCAGCCATCAGCGAGGAGGTGCCCTACCCGAGTTGGGCAGACGGCGCTTACATCATCGGATACATCTTCCTGGTAGCCGCACTGGTCTCGCGCGTGACCGAAACCCCAGGTAAGTTCAAGTTCAGGCAGGGGCTGCTATTGATGGTGATCTCGCTGGTTTTCGCGGCGCTGGCAATCACGTTTGTTATCCTGCCACTCATTCAAAACCGCGAACCGGGAGCGTTCATTGTCAATGTGCTGGATGTGTTGTATCCCACGCTTGACCTGGTGATGCTGCTGCTGGCCACACGCCTGCTTTTTGACTTCCTTACACGCAAAAGCAGCGCCGGCTGGGTGCTGTTGATCGTCGGTTTCATTCTAATGACCATTGCCGACCTGATGTATTCCTACACCATCTCTTTTGACCTGTATTACCCTGAAGACACGGTTAACCTGATCACCTCGATGGGGTTTGCCATTCCATATAACCTGGCGTACATTTTCTGGATGATGGGTATCTACCGCTTGCAGGTAACCGAGAAGGAGGAAGTCCCGGAGATGGCGATCACCCAGCCCGAGCCTGTGGAAAACACGCACGTGGTAATGTTCCTGAACCGCGACATGACCGTGGACGAGGTGAGCGCCAATTTCACACCGCTGACTGGCAAAACGTTTCTGCGCGGGAATGATATGGCCAGTGTGCTGGGGATCGCGCATGAGGAAAACCAGGCTATCCGTGCTGAATTGAACAAGAATGGTAAATTCGCCGACAGACCAGTGCAGTTGCGCACACAAAGGAACGGCCTCCTGCCGGCAAAGTTGAGCGGCATAGGATTGGCGGATCCGCAGCGCAACATTACAGGCGCAATCCTGGTGCTGCGCGCGCTGGCACCAACCAGCGGACTGGATACTACATTATCGGAATACCACTCCTCCATTGCAAAACAAGTGCGTGTGAAAAGCAATTCAAGCGAGGCAAGCCAGGTGACCCGGTTCCTGTGCAGCTATTATTTACCCATCATCAAGCAGCTGGAGAGTATGGTCTACCAACACGGCGGATCGCAGCAGGGTGTGGTGTTTAAGGAAGTACTCAACCATAAAGCAGCCGAGAATGGTTGGAATGTGCGCGTCGAGGCGGAGGCAGTGACCGTTAGCGGGAACCCTGCGCCGTCACAGTTGAAGAACTCCTTGAGCGGCTTGGTGTACTTTTCCAAATCCCACCTGGCACGCATGACAGACGCCGCACGCATCGAAGACGAACTCGAACTGGTGAAAAAACAGTTTACTGAAGCCACCAGGGATAACCTGCGCTACATAGAAGAAAGTTTCAAGGAGTGACCCGGGAACGCATATGATAGTACAACCACAATCCTCCGCGCAAAGCCAGATTCCGGCCAGGAGCCGTCTTTCACTATTCTCCAGGGAAATATTCAACATTATCGCCGGGCTGGTGGTTGTCCTTGCAATTGTGTTCATCCTGATCAATGTTTTCGTTATCGGGGGAGATGACTTTGTCATCAGCATTTCCGATTTAGTGCCTATCCCACTTTCCATCATGACGACCGTTTCCTCGTTTGTGATGTGGCGCAAGTTCGTGCCGCGCAGCAGCGGCACGAGCATGTGGGGATGGCTGGTGATCGGTTGGGGCATGTGGGCAGTTGGAGAAACCCTGTATTTCGTTTTGAGCCAAAGCAGCGCTGAGATCCCCTATCCCAGCGCGGCGGATCTGTTCTACATTGGCGGATACTTCCCATTCGCCGTTGGACTGATCTCCCGCCTGAGGGAAACACCCCGGCGGTTAACTTCCAGTCAGCGATTCCGGTTGTTTGTCTCTTATGCTATCTTGGTCGCGGTGGCTTTTACGTTCGTCATTCAACCAGTGCTGCGTCACAGTGAACCTTCAACCAACATTATCACGCTTCTGGACATTTCCTATGCCATTGGAGATATCCTGGTACTGCTGCTTGCCATCCGCCTGCTGGTGGATTACCAGGTCCGCGCCAGCAACTCAGGCTGGGTGCTGCTGATCATCGGCTTCATATTGATGACCTTCGCCGACCTGATGTATTCGTATACGATATCGTTCGCCCTTTACAACCCGGGAGGAAAAGCCAATCTCATCACCAGCCTGGGCAATTCGATCCCTTATGCATTGGCGTACATCTTTTTCATTATGGGGATTTATAAGCTTCAGATTAGGCAAGATAACGTCCTTCCCATACCGGAAATTAAGATGCCCAACCTGGTTGAAAATGCCCACATCCTGTTTTTCCTGAAAAAGGATTACACGGTGGATTCAGTCAGCTTCAACTTTTCACGGATTTTTACCGATATCCAACCAGTGGGGAGTGATTTTTTCAGCATGCTAGGCATCAGGAAAGCTGCTAAACAGGCAATGCTTAACGCACTCTCCAGTGACAGCAAGTTTGCTGATTTGGAGCTGATGGTGAACACCAGTAAAAAAGATCTGATCGCGGTAAAAACATGCGGGATAAGTACAACTGATCCGAAACGCAATTTTGACGGCGTTGTCATTGTGATGCGTCTTTTAACAGGCACCAACGATTTGGATGGCAACCTGACCGACTACCAGCTCAGCATTGCCCGGCACGTTAGAGCGAAAAGCGGTTCCACCGAAGAAACGGCAATCTGCGAATTCCTGTGCGACTATTACTACCCCTTGTTTAAACGCCTGGAGGCAATGGTTTACAAGAACGGCGGGGCGCAGCAGGGAGTGGTCTTCATTGAATACCTCAATCAGACTGCGGCAAGGAAAGGCATGCAGCTTCATATAGGCAGCGCCGGGCTGGAAAGAGGGAAAACAAATGAACCCTTCCAGTTGCTGAAAGATATCTCCACGCTTATGAGCGTTGGGCGTGAGTATCTCGGGCGCATTGCTCATACGGAAGAAATCGATATGGAGTTGGAACGAGTGAAAGCCATGTTCGGTAACCCGGTCAACCAGAATTACCGCTACATCAAGGCGGCGTTCCGCGTCCAGACGGGGTCACTGGTACTCTCAAATCCGGTGTAAGCAAACCAGCCGATTTCCTGTGGGTGGCTCTGCCATTCACGATTCAATACTCTGCTCTTATAATTGTGCCATCCCGTTCCCTGGAGGCAGTAAATGCCCGGATTTACCCCCGCCCGCCGCTGGCAGGCCGCGTACCGCCCATTCAAGCACCGCACCTTCGGCGAGAAAGTGGAAGAAACGCTGGAAAGCGCGGTAAAAGGCGCACTCTTCGGCTGCCGCATGTGCGGGAACTGCCTGCTGCAGGAGACTGCCTTTATCTGCCCGATGGAATGTCCGAAAGGTTTACGCAACGGACCCTGCGGCGGCTCGACCCCCGAACACTGTTACGTGGATCCGCAGCGCGCGTGCATCTGGTTCAAGATCTATGAGCGCGCGGAGAAGATGGGGCGGCTGGAGCGCTTGATGGAAGTGCTGCCCCCGCTGGATTGGGAGAAAACAGGAACCTCAGCTTTCAAGGACCTGCGCATGCACGTGAAGGATAAGGGCGGCGTGAAAGCCGTATGGCGCGGCGTGACTGCCCCGCCCGCCGAACGCAAGCAAAAATGGGAGAGACTCTTTTTCGAGCTGCGCCAACCGGACTGGTGGCAGGGAGACGACCAACCCCACCCCGCCCTGCCGCATGAGCCGGTCAGCCGGCTGGAGGCAGCCCTGGTGAATGGTGAGTTCGTCATCACTGCCGAGGTAGCCCCACCCATCAGCGCCAACGCGGATGACGTGACCAAAAAAGTTCTGCTGGTAAAGGATTATGTGCACGCGGTTAACTTTACAGATAACCCCTCGGCCACCCCGCGTATGTCTTCATTGGCGTGCTCGCTGATCGCGCTACAAAACGGCGTGGAACCGGTGATGCAGGTGGCGGCGCGCGACCGCACGCGCATGGGCTTCCAGGGAGAGATCCTGGGGGCAGCCGCGCTGGGGATCCGCAATATATTGTTCATCACGGGGGATCACCCGATCATTGGACCCGGACCGAACGGACGCATGGATATCTGGGATTTTGACAGCATCCAGGCGGTGTGGATGGCAAGGCGCATGCGCGACGAGGGGCATTTTTTGGACTGCCGCGAGATCAAGTGCGTGCCGCAGCTCTTCATCGGGTCGGCGGGTTCGCCCAACTCCTCCACCCCGCTCATCCAGGCGATGCGCGAGGAGAAAAAGGTTAATGCCGGCACACAGTTCATGCAGACCAACCTGATCTACGACCTGGACCTGTTCGAGGAATACCTTGAAGCGCTGGATAAACGCGGTGTGCTGGAGCGTGTTTTCCTGCTAGCGGGTGTTGCGCCTATACGCAGTGTAAAGGGTGCGCTGGCGATGCGCCAGATACCTGGGGTGAAGATACCGGACGCGGTGATCAAGCGCATGGAGGCTTCCGCGGATCCCAAAGAGGAATCAATCCAGATCACGCTGGAGAACATGCGGCGGATCAGCAGCATGCGCGGTGTGCGCGGGCTGCACCTGACCGCAGTCGGCTGGGAAAGCATTGTGCCGAGGCTGGTGACTGAGAGCGGGCTGGCGCGGGGATGAGATTGAGTT
>CAZSGL010000105.1:0-7545 GCA_964606265.1 uncultured Anaerolinea sp.
AATTCGCTGATAATCTGCCGAAGATCAGTATCTGCTTTTTTCAGATCATCCATTTGTTCTGAAAGGAAACCGTAGCGTTCCTTGACTTCGTAGAATTCCTTTTGAGCATCCGGGTTTATCGCACCCATACGCCTCATCAACGCGCGCTGTCGGTTAATTGATTCCTCCAAACCCGGGGGTATCTCAGTAATCACCTTTAGTTCACTCACGCCTTCCAATGGCAGCGGTGTGGGGCCAGAAATATCTTCTGAGTAATCCAGGGTCACCAGTCCAAAATCTTCTTCTATCTTCCTGCGAAGACTCTCGAGGCTTTCCCTGGTTCGCGCGAGCTCCAATTGTGCCTGGGTGCTGTTGCGTTCATTGTTCGTTTCCACCTGTTGCGCCTGAGTGTACCCATCCTGTAAACCGGAATATTCACTCTCCAGTTTTTGCAGATCCTCTTCAGCCGGCTCGATTCTGATGCCCAATTCGTGTATCTTCTGATTTACAACTTTTTCATTTTCATTCAAAGTTGATTTGAGAGTTTCAACTTCAACCAATTGAGTCTTAATCCCAGAGTATCGAACTTTGAGTTCTCCAAACGCGGTTTTGCTTTTACTGATAGTTTGTAGGAATTCGTTATATCGCCTTTCAGCGTCACTCACTCCACGGTTATTCACAGCAACGGTTGTATTCCAATGGGCAACCTGCGATTGATATTCATCCAGAGGTACTGCCCTCATGCGCGTGTTGAAATCTTGCATACTTGCATTTAATTCGTTAATCCTTACTGACCCATCCTTTATTTGTCCCTCAATTGAGGAAATTTCCTCTTTGCTTTTGTTCAGGTCAACATTTACGATTGAGAGCTGGGATTTCTGCCAATCACTCTTTTGCTGGTGCTGTTCAAAAGAACGGTTGGTGCTCTGATACTCCCTCTCCAGTACATCCAGGTTTGTCCTTACCTTTTTTACATCAAGCACCTGTGTCTCGCGTTGATGAGTCAATTTTGTTAATTTATCACGAATGCCTTCTATCCTGGCGTCACTGGAGGTTTTTCGAGAGATTAATTCTCCAATGCTTTCCTCAAGTTCCTTCCGTTGCCTCGGTCTGCCAACAAGTGTGGCACGTTTATCCTTGCCAGCGACAATTACCCCGGTACCTGCAAAAACCTCACCAGCAAGCGTCACGATGCGTCCATTCACAGGGATTGATGCTAGCAACCGTTTGGCGGCTTTGCGATTCTTGACAACAATCACTTGTCCTAGAAGCAGATTGACGACCTGCTTGTTGGCTTCATCGGTTTTAACCAATTCTGAAGCAATCCCAATCAGGTCCGCATCATTCAGGTTCTTGGATATATCCGCCGTTTTAAGCCACGAATGTGGCAGAAGAATCGCCCTTCCACTCTCGCTTTCCTCTAAATACCGTAGAATTTCTTCAGTATCCACAGAGGTGTCAAGGACAATTCCATCCAAATGATCCCCCAGCACAGAACCAATGGCAATTTCAAGTTCCACCGGAACATCCAGAAGTGTTCCAATCGTTTTCAAGTCCCCTTTTAATTTCCCTTGTTTAGCTGCAGAGATAAGGTTTTTTGCCCCTTCAGCTAGACCGGATAATGCCATTTCAGACTGTTCGAGGACTTCAAATTGGGCTCTCATCCTTGAAAGAGCCCGCTCTGTTTCCATTAACACCTGTGATACTGCTTTCTCTTCCTGCTCGGCAGTTCTAATCTCATCTTCTACCTTACCAATAGCAATTTGTAGTTGCTCCAGACTTTGCTTTTCAATCTCAACTTTTTTCTGGGCAAGATCTTTTAACTCGCCAAGTGATTTATATTGTGGCTCGCTTTGTTCAATAGCGGAGACGAGGGTTGTGACCGTTGATTGTTGAGTCTCCAACCGGGTTGTTAATTCACGTTGATGTGCGCGCAATTGCACCTGCCGTGTTTCTGCATCCGTTAATAACCGCCGTTGCTGCCGAAGTTGACTCTCGACTGTCTCGCGCTCAGCCTGATGGACTTGAAGTTGCTTTTGAGCCTCGAGCAGCTGTTCTTGAGATTCGGTTAATTCCTTTGTGAGTCGTTCCTTTTCATCAACCAAACCAGCCAATTGTTGGTCCTGTGAAGAGAGCTGCTCTTCGTTCCTGGCTATGTCTGATTGGATCGTTCCTTCAAGTTCCTGTAGCGCTCGCTGGCGTTCTTCAAGTACGGCAAGTTCTTTGCTCGTTTTCTCACGATTGGAGTGAAAACCCGCTGACTCCATGTGCCAGGCAGATAATTCTTCACGCACAGCCGCCAGGCGAACCCTCGTCTCCTGCACCCTGGCTTCAATTCCAACTCGCTTTTCGCGTGCCAGGTTTACTTTTTCTTCCTGGTTCTTTAAGATCTCACGGCAGCGTAAAAGTTCCTTCTGGGTATTCTGCCAATGGAAACCGTACCAATCCTTTAACAAAACGTGCAGGTCATCCTTGATATGATCGTACTCATCCGCCTTCTTGGCTTGACGTTCCAGGCTGCGCAAACGCGGTTCAAGTTCGCTGAGGATATCTTGAACTCTTTCGAGGTTGCGGCGGGTCGCATCAAGCCGGCTGAGAGATTCTTCCCTTCTTGAACGGAATAGGCCTATTCCAGCAGCTTCTTCAAAGAATCTGCGGCGTTCTTCCGGTCGTAAGGATAACGCGGCATCTACTAAACCCTGACCAATGATCGTATACGTTCTCTCTGCCAAACCTGATTGCGCCAGTAATTCGGAAATATCTTTCAACCGCACACGCTGTTTATTCAATAAATACTCGTTGTTCCCGTCTCGGTAAGCCCGCCGCGCAACCGATACCTCTGTATAGTCAATTGGCAGCCAATTCTCTTCATTGTCAAAAACAACTGTTGCAGAAGCCATCCCTGCCCGCGGACGTTGATCGGAACCCGCGAAAATCATGTCCTCGGTCTTTTTACCTCTGAGCAAAGTATAGGACTGTTCGCCTAATACCCACCTGAGCGCATCGGAGATGTTCGATTTTCCCGAACCGTTTGGTCCTACAATTGCAGTAATATTTCCCGGGAACTCAAATTGAACTTTGCTGGCAAAAGTTTTATAACCATGTAGTTCAAGAGCTTTTAAGCGTGGTTTCATGGATTCTCTCTACTTGCTGATTTCAGGGTTAGTTAACCCAAGTTTTTTCAATGCGTCCAACGCGGCTTGCTTGGTGGCAGCATGCTTTGATTGACCAATACCACTGCCATTGATTTTTCCATCTATATACACATCAACTTCAAACAATTTCGAGTGATCCGGGCCATAAGAATTGCGGGTGGCATACTGTGGCGCTTGTAAACCTGTCCCCTGCGCCCACTCCTGTAATTTGCTTTTCGGGTCTTCATCCTTGTGATTCGCAAGGACATCTTCCGCTGTTCTTTCTAAAATTGGGCTGATGAATTTGATCACCCCTTCAATGCCCTTATCGATATATAGAGCGCCTATTACAGCTTCAAAGGTATCGCACAATAGACCAAGTCGGTCTTTCCCGCCAGCCTGAAGTTCCCCTCGACCCAGGCGCATGGCTCTGCCAATTCCAATTTCCCTAGCCAGGTTAGCCAACTGCTCGGTATGGACGAGCGCGGATCGCATTTTCGTAAGGTCGCCTTCTGGCATTTCTGGGAATCGGTCATATAACCAGGCTCCAACGATAAAGTCCAACACTGCATCTCCCAAAAATTCCAGCCGTTCATTGTCTTCAATAGCATCAGAATGCTCATTAAGATACGAGCGGTGTGTCAACGCTCGGCTCAGCAACAATATATTTGAAAAATCAGGGAGTACTCGTGCAGCAAATTGCTCCGGCGATTCAGTCTCTGGTTCTATAGATCGTTCCATCAAAGACCCTTCCCGGAATATTGAGAGCGCCAACCACCCTGAAAGGGGAGTTCGAGTTCACACTATTCCATATTAAGATTTAGATTTGATTTATACCCTGAACCAGTAATAATCGCAACGGTAAGTGGCAACCATGTTTGGTCAATTGTGCTCGCTGCAGCCCAAACCAATGCTGATGTGGGTTCACAGTAAATACCCATCCTTGCTAATTCGATATAAGCCTCCCTGATATCTTTCTCAGGAATTGCCATCATCTTTCCCTTATTATTTTTCAACCTTGCAAGGATGGCTTTTCCTCTTACAGGAGAATTGACCTTGACTCCTTCAGCCAACGTTTCTTTAGGGGTAACTTCACCTGGGGTTGATTCTCCCTTTAGATGAGCAATTGCCATTGGTGCGCAGCCCTCAGATTGCACGCCGATATAATATGGCTCCCTCTCAATGACGCCAGATTTCAACATTGCCTCAAATCCAAGCATGATCCCGTACATGAGCCCTCCATGCCCAACAGGGGCGATCACGCTAGCCGGTACCTTGCCAAGCTGCTTGACTAATTCGTAAGCAATTGTGGCGATACCAGTCAATCCAAAAGGCATGAAAGCATGGCTGCCATAAACTGTCCCTTTTTGGGCTTCCTCCAGCACAGCCCTTGCAGCCTCCGACCGCGGTCCGGGTATTCTCACCAGGTCTGCTCCGAACATCTCGATCTGGGTTCTCTTCGGACCGGATGCGCTCTCTGGCACGAAGATTCTACAATCCACGTCCCCTCGGGCGCAGTAAGCTGCAAAGGATGCTCCTGCATTCCCTGACGAATCTTCCACGGTAAATTTGACACCACGTTTTTTTAGATGACTTACCAATACTGTTGAGCCTCGGTCTTTATACGAGCCAGTTGGGTTCTCTGACTCCATTTTAAGCCATAGTCGTATTGAACCTTTCGAAACCTCAATCAACGGTGTGCCACCCTCCCCCAGGGAGACGCTCTCAGTCTTGTTTGGCAGCCCTAATAACTTTTCATATCGCCATACTCCTGGCCATTCCACACTTACTTCTGCCTGGTTAAATATGGGGAATTCAGTAAAATCATATACTCCGCCGCAATCGCAGATAAAGGGATTGGAGCTCTCTGGATATGGTTTCCCACAATTCGTGCACGCAATCACAGTCAATAGCACCTCTTTTTTGGGCTATTATTACTTCATATTCATTATACAATCCTGGTTCGTAAATATAACGGAAAACAAACCCTTTCTGCTATAATAACCCCGTGGATTTTCAAATCGCGGGTCACCAATCCGAATCTTACCAAATCAACACCGAAGTCTATTCAGGACCTTTGGACCTGCTTCTTCAGTTAATTGAAAAAGCAGAATTGGATATTACCCGCCTTGCCCTGGCACAGGTCACAGACCAATACCTCGAATACCTTCATCAACTTGAAAACCAGGATCCCTCGGAAATGTCAGCATTTCTGGTGATTGCGGCACGCCTTGTGCAGATAAAATCATCCGCCCTCCTGCCAAGACCGGTCTTACCCGGAATACTGCTGGAAGAAGATCCTGGAGAAGAACTTGCCAGGCAACTGATTCTTTATAAACGATTTAAGGACTTGTCACATCTTCTGGAAATTCGGGAGAGTGACGGACTTCGTACATACCTAAG
The DNA here is from genome assembly GCA_964606265.1 of uncultured Anaerolinea sp. Taxonomy (GTDB): domain Bacteria; phylum Chloroflexota; class Anaerolineae; order Anaerolineales; family Anaerolineaceae; genus UBA6107. The sequence continues at coordinate 5,517 of CAZSGL010000105.1, forward strand.
ACTGGATTCTTCCCCACGCTCACAATTAGCGACAAAACTCGATCTTAGCGAATTGACACTAGAAGATTTAGTAGCCGCAGCCCGGGATATTTTCGGCGATCCCAATCAATTGGCACCTCTCAGCGATGTGGTGAATTTTCCCCGGGTTACCATCCGTGAGAAAATATCTTCCATTTTGGATCTCCTGCGCAAAGGTGGTGATCAATCATTTGATACTTTGCTTGCTGGAGATAAAACAAGAGTGGAAATTGTGGTAACTTTTCTTGCCTTACTTGAATTGGTAAAGCGCCACCTGGTGGGAGCTTCCCAATCTTCCCTTTTTGGGAAGATCCAATTGGTACAAGAAGGTGATTTGGTTAACCTGGAAGATCAAGATCTGGAGTTTGTCGAATAGCCTAAGCCTCAGGCTCTTGCTCATCGAATAAGTTGTATGGCAGCTTATTCCCAACCCAAACGACCATCAGGCTCACATTATCATCAGATTCATTCAGTTCTGGGTTGTTTTCCTTTATTGCTTTTATAAAAAGATCAAAGGTGTCCCCTTTCGGCCAATCGACCATGAAACCGGGTAATTGGGTCCGGTCAGTTTGAGCCGGGAGTGGCTTCCAGTTCTTGGTATCCAAAAGCTGCCAGACAGCTTGCTTTAACCCTTGATGAAGTTCGCTCCAGCATTCCACAATAAGTGCAGCGAATTCCGGCGATTTTTCAAATAGGCTAACACTGTGATTAACACGCACTGCTGCAGGAGCTAGGCTGCTGTTGCGGAAACCGGGAATTTGAACTCCTTTACCGAATAAACGATTCAAACGTAAAATCTTATCTTTATCGCAATCCTCAAAATGAGTTATCACTTCCTGAAGAATTGACAACCGATAGTCATCCCGCATGAATTCATTTATTGCATGAAATGGTATAAACTGTGCTTTCTTTTCATCAACCATATCTACCAACCCTCTTCCCAATTATTTTGTTTTCGATATTGGCGAAATTGAATCACTCATTTCATCCAATTGTTGTACTTCCTTGTTTGTCAACCGCCAACCTGTTGCCCCTGCGTTTTCACCAGCTTGTTTTGCATTTTTTGCTCCCGGAATTGGCAAAGCACCTTTGCACATTACCCAGTTGATTGCTACCTGCGACGCTGTTTTTCCATCGTGATCCTGGCCAAATCGCTTCAACAACTTAATGAGGGGTTGAATTTTGTTTAAGAAATTGGGTGAATATTGGCTGGCTCTGGCACCTTTTGGGGGATTCTCTGGGGTATATTTGCCAGTTAAAATACCCATTGCTAGAGGGCTATAAGCGATCACTTTTATTCCATTTTGTTGACAAAAATCCATCACCCCGTTCTTTTCAATTCTCCGTTCCAGTAAATGGTATTCCAACTGGTTTGACGCCAGTTCAAGGTCATGTTTTTTCAGTTCAATTACTGATCTTCTTGATTGTTCAAGATCGTAATTTGATACGCCGATTCCTCGAATAAGACCTTCCTGTAACACACTTGCCATTTGATCCATCCACCGCTCCACTGGTACAGGAGGGAGGGGCCAATGCATTTGGTATAAATCAACTTTTTCAAGTTTTAGCCTGGAGAGGCTGCTGTTGAGAGCATGGCGCAATGCATTTTTACCAAGACGCCAGGGAAACGGCATGATTTTGGTCGCGATCTTGACCGAAACTTGTGAACTCGGGATCAATTTCCCCAGGAAAGTCTCTGATTTTCCCTGTCCGTAAACTTCTGCAGTGTCGAAAAAAATAATCTTATTTTCGATCGATTCTTGAAATGCTTGAACGATGTCTTCTTCATGATACTTATTGCCATAGCCCCACACAAAGCGATCCCCCCACGCCCAGGTACCGATTCCTATTTCTACACCATCGAAGAGCGGGTGAAACAGTGTTTTTTGTACTTCCATGAATCCTCCACGATTTTCCTGCCTCGAGGGCTAATTGAAAATTTCATTAAATCCCGTCAAACAGAATGAGTTATAATTTTACATCAGACGGGCGTTTATTTGATATCAATGTT
>CAZSGL010000106.1:0-7516 GCA_964606265.1 uncultured Anaerolinea sp.
CGGTCTCGGTACCATCATCGCATTACTTGGCTCAAAATTCTCGATTAATACCTACATCCCCTTATACTACGGTTCAAGTTTTAGCTACATTGCTGCAGTTACATCAATCATTGCAGTACTTGAACCTGATTTAGCCTTTGGTGCTGTAGCCTCCCCCAGATCAATTTCCATCGTCACCGCGGGCTTCATAGTTACAGGCATCCTCAATATCCTCATTGGGTTGCTCATCCGCGCGACTGGCGGTAAAAAAGGTTTGGACAAGGTTCTCCCAGCGGAAATCACCGGTTCAGTTGCTATCATCATCGGTATCGGCCTCGCCTATACCGCCCTGACCATGGCCTCTGGTACCTGCTGCGGCGTCGAAGCCAATATGCCCCCGACCTTAAAGTGGTGGGGTGCGGCTGCTCTCACATTCCTTGCTGCCGTAGTCTTCTCGGTTTACCTGCAGGGTAAAGGCTTCATCGGAATGCTCCCGATTTTGCTGGCAATGATCTTTGGTTACATCATCGCTATCCCCATGGGCTTGGTCAATTTCTCTGGAATCGCCTCGGCAGATCTGTTCATTCTGCCCAAAATCGTATTCCCGGCATTCAACGATGCCTTGACCGCAACTGCCATGATAGGTATTGGCGTTATGGCCATTGCCACCATTCCGGAATCCACCGCCCACCTGTATCAGATCAGCCTGTATGTGGACCATTTAGCTGAAGAGCAGGGTCGCGAGAAACCGGAACTCTCCAGATTCATTGGCCTCAACCTGATGCTCGATGGTTTGAATGACCTCGTGAATGGCTTGTTCGGCTCCACCGCTGGCACCAACTACGGCGAGAACAACTCCCTCATGGTCATCACCCGCAATTACTCCGGCCCCGCACTAATCACCGCCGGCGCTATTGCTGTGTTACTTGGCTTCATCGGCCCACTGCGCGAAGCAATCTATAGCATCCCGACCGCAGTCACCGGTGGCCTCGCCATCTACTTATATGGTGTCATCGGCGTTCAGGGTATTGCCCTTATGATGGCTGAAAAAGTTGACCTCTTCGATCCCGGAAAACTGGCCATTGTAGCTTTGATCCTGGTTGTCGGCATCGGCGGCAACATTGGATACGGCGGCAATCTGCCTATTCCTCTACTCAAGGGTGTCTTCCCCTTTGGTTGGCCTGCGATCGCAGCCGCTGCAGTCTTCGGTATTCTAGTCAATCTGCTCTTCCTGTTGATTAAACCGCCTCAGGTTCGCGCGACTGACGTTCTACAATAATTTGTAGACAGTAATTGCTCATTGATGCTCCCCGACGTTGCTTGCAACCTGGGGAGCATTCTTTTTCTGCATCGGTTATAATCCTTGTTATTACCGATTAAAAATCAGGAACTTGAAAATTGATCTTACTCACTGGCGCGGCTGGCAAAACAGGGGCTTCTATTTTACGAAACCTTACGCAACATGGGGTTGCTGTGAGAGCGCTTGTTCGCAATCAACTGCAAGCGGACAAGGTTGCAGGTTTTAAAAACACAGAAACCATTATCGGTGATCTACTGGACGGGTCCTCCCTTAACAAGGCAGTGGAGGGTGTTGATACAATTTACACAATTTGCCCAAATATGTCTCCCGATGAATATCAAATTGGTAAAAGTCTGATGATGATTGCCCAACAACATAATGTGTCGCGTTTTGTGTATCATTCGGTGCTGCATCCACAGGTGGAATCCATGCCGCACCACTGGCAGAAAATGCGTGTGGAAGAAACTCTTTTTACAAGTGGTTTGGATTTTACGATATTACAACCTTGTGCATACATGCAGAATATATTGACCGGATGGAAGACGATACTTGAAGGTCAATATGTTGTTCCTTATAATTTGAAATCACGCATCAGTATCGTTGACCTCGAAGATATTGCAAAAGTTGCTTCGAAAGTATTGATAGAGCCAGGTCATTCCAATGCCATCTATGAGCTTTGCGGTCCTGAAAATCTCTCTCAATACGAGGTGGCGGATCAAATTAGCGGGATCATTAAACAACCTGTTGAAGCTGTTGAGCAATCCAGGCTAAACTGGCAAAAGAACGCTCTTGCATCGGGTATGCGGAACCATCAAATTGCATTGCTGGTAAAAATGTTCGAATACTATGATAAATTTGGATTAGGTGGTAATTCTTCCGTCCTTGAGTACTTACTTGGTCGGAAACCAACGACCTTTAAAGAATTCATTACCCGAATCACATCTCCTGGAGACGAAGGTTAATTTATGGAAAAAAACAAGAGTTTACAATACAATTTTGGGATGGAAGCCTTGCCAGTGCTCTTCCACAGCCAAACCACCCAGTTCATGAAATACCTTGAAAAAGACGGGATAAAATTCCTGCAATTCTGGTGGAATCACGTCGGAGACCGCTTACCAGAAGAAAGAAGGGTAACCTCAGCAGGTCTGGCTTATGAGGTCGAAAAGATTGATGCGAAAACCAATCTCGTCATCATCTCTCTGCCTAATCCCAAGGAAGACCAGGATCCTTATTTTCTGGCATTCATTGCGAGACCTGAAAGGCGCTTTGTGTGGATCAGGCTGCCAACCACAATCGCCTTCGCCATCATCCGCGATGATGGAAGTAAAGAGCAGCATAAGACCAGTTTCGGGTATCTCACACCCAGCGGCAATTTTCGCCCAAGAGGTGTTGGATTGAATCCTACAAAGCAGGATTTTAAACGGATCGTAAAATCCAAGATTTCAAACAAGAAAGCGTAGACGACATAATGGAAATTTCTACTGGATTAATAGTTGTACTCGTGGCAATGGCCTTCTTTTACCTGCGAATAGCATTGTTACGCGGGAAGAAGAAGAGATATTACCGCGAATATGCCCTCAAACGGCGAAAAGTTAATGGTCGGTCAAAGGGATCTGCCCTTCCAGCACCTGAAAAAGGCACCCCACCCTTTGGTGTTTCCAGCTGGTTTTTGGTTTTCCTGGCGATTATTTTAATGATCGTTGGTGTGATTATGTACAACGATTTTTACATTTTTGGTGCACAAATATTCAAGGATGCACCTGAAATACTGAAATATGCTGAATTCTGGTATATCCCTGTTGCCCTGGGAGTGGTTGCATTGTCTTTCTGTTTTAAGATCCAAAAACCTTTAGAAGACGAATAACTCAGTCTTTAAAAAAACAGCGAAGATTATTGATCTTCGCTGTTTTTTGATTCCTCGGATCGATTTTTCTCAGGTAAAATGATCGTAAATCGCGCGCCTTCCCCCGGGCTGCTTTCCACCATGATCTGCCCGCCATGCGCCTGGATGGTACGTTTTACCAGTGAAAGCCCCAGTCCGGTTCCCTGCCCGGAGCGCTTGGTGGTGAAATAAGGCTCAAATATCTTCTCTAAATGATCATTACTGATACCTGCGCCTGAGTCCCGAATTTCAACGTAGAAAGTCCCCTCCTCGTAATGTGTGGCGAGTTTAATATCTCCTTTATTCTCCCCTATAGCCTCTATGGAATTCATCAACAGGTTAATCCACACCCCCTGCAAATGGTTGGTGCTGCCAATAAAAGTTGGTAAGTTTTCCGCACGGTCAAAAAAGATATTTACCTGGCGTGTAAGGAACTCGTGAGAAACCAGCATAAGTGCTCTTTGGATAGACTCATTTAAGTCCATTTTCTCAAATTCATAGTTCTCTTTTCGTACCAGTCCCAGGAGGTTTTTAATTACCTGAGAAGCCCTTTCAGCTGCCATTTCGATTAGTTTCACAGACTCGATGTTATCCTTTTGCTCTTCAGGTAGATCTTCCAGTAAAATTTGTGAATTGATCAGGACCGCTGTGAGCGGATTATTAATCTCGTGAGCAATCCCGGCTGCCAACTGCCCAACGGCTGCTAACTTTTCACTCTGCAATAATTCAGCTTCTAGTAACCTGTTCTCGGTGATGTCTTGTTCAAGCAGGATCACGCGTTCCACTTCGTCAGCACTTGAATTTATCGGATAAGTGGTGATCTCCCAGTCCAGGAGATTTTGATTCCTGGACTTCCAGGTGGCCACCCGCTGTGTTGATTGATGGGAATTAAAGGTGGTTTGTACCTGGCACTTCTCACAGGGTTTTTCTCGATTAAACAAAACTTCATGGCAAATCCTGCCAACCAGTTCCTTGGGAGGGCTCCCTGCCCTGATCGCGCGCGCATGATTTATTGCTGTGATGACGTAGTTCTGGTCAATTATATAAAAGGATTGTGGAATATTATCAAATATCGAGCGCAGCGTATTGCGAGAGCTCAACAATTGGGCTTTATTGGTTCTTAATTCATCAGTATTTGGAGTGCATTCCTTAATCACCTGGCAAATATAGAGGTGATCAGCCAATGCAGTCAACACCAGTGCTAAGAGTGATTTCGCAGCATCATCCAAAGGAAAATGTTCAATATTGGTCAATCCAACTGCCCCAAAAATAATGGAATGGCTTCTAACCGGAGCACTTATAAAGTTTTTTACTTCGTCAATCCGGGTTCCATCGATTTTTTTTGAAAAATGCGCTGTAATTTGTTCAACAGACCAGGTGCGAATATCAGAGGTCTTGAGCGACCTGGTGAGTAAGCTGTCTCCTGATGGCACTAGACTGGTAATCTTCCAATCCACACCTGTAGTTGAGTCTTTTTTGAGCAGGGTGGCGGGTTGTTCAGGATCTACGAGGACCATGGTAATTGCTTGTGCATGGAAGAAATCCAGCACAATCTTCAAATAGGGATGGTCGGGGTTGGGAGTATCAGGGCCCTGGTTTTGCGCAATTGAGATCAAGCGCAAAACCTGGTTTAATTTATCCTCTTCTCCAAACAGAGGATTAAGCGTGGTCATTGCTTTCAGCCTTTGTTCCATCGCGAATTGTATATCCGTATCCTGGAATGGTTTCAATAAAAGCAGGGGAAAGGGGATCCACCTCAATGCGTGAACGTAGATTCTTTATGTGTACCCTCACCAGGTCCGGGCTGCCTGCGTCCGAGGGATAATCCCAGATTTCATCGAGCAGTCGCGATGGTGAAAAAATCTCGCCTGTATGGCTCATCAGGTGAAAGAGTAAATTAAACTGAATCGGTGTTAGTAGAACCTTTTTCTTGCCAGGCAAAGTAACTTCGTAAGTCTTAAGGTCCAAGGCATAATTTTTTATCGTCAGACTGTGCTTTTCGGCATCGTAACAGGCAAGTTGTTTTAGTCTACTTGTTTCATCCTCAGAAGTAACCCCTCCACGTGCAATATCGGCTGATTCCTGGGTACGGCGCAGGACTGCCCGCACTCTAAGGAGTAATTCCTCCAGGTTAAACGGTTTATTCACATAATCATCCGCTCCAGCCAGGAACCCGGTGATCCGATCTTCGTCGCGTGTCCGGGCTGTGAGGAAAATGATCGGTATCCTGGTGAGAGATGCATCCTTCCTGATCTCCCGGCAAACAGCATATCCATCCATTCCAGGCATGGTCACGTCCAGGAGGATTAAATCAGGAACACGTCGTCGGGCAACCTGCAGTGCCTGAACACCTGAGTTTGCCAGCGTCACCTTATAATTTTCCCGCCGCAGGCAGCGTTCAACTGTTTGGGCGACGTTATCATCATCTTCAACTAATAGGATATTTATTGCTTCCAACTGTATACCCTCATTCCGGTTGAATCTCTCGTTACTATAATTATACCTGTAAGTGGAGTAGACTATATTTACCCATGATTTTTTTTATATCCTACCATTACTTCTAAACCATATATTCCGCAGATAACCTCCCAACTAAACGCCATTCGTATATCAACAGCTTCGGTCAGCCATTCGATCCACTGCTGGCCCTCACTGTATCTTTTAACGCCTGGGTTAAATCTTCACTGCTGTACTGTAAAGAGGATTGTGAACCTTGAGGATCAATAAAGGTATTCCTGGTCTGCAGATCAATAAAAGCTACGGGTTCAAGTCCACTTTCGAGCCCCTTAAGATCATGAACGAGGCGTAGACACCATGCGCCAGCCTTTACCAACCAGGTTGGAAGAGTAATCACCCGTTTTGGTTTGCGTGCCAATCTGCTGATCTCTTCCATAAGTTGTACCCAGGTCAGATTTGTCCCACCAATGGGGTAACATTTGCCCGGTTCTCCAAGTTCTACTGCCCCGCGGATGGCCTGTGCCACTTGATGGACGCTGACGCATGCAGTACCACCTGCGGGATAAAAAAGTGGAAAAGAAGATTTTATGTAACTCACCAGTGGTTTCCAGAGCGGAATTTTCCCCGGCATGCTGCCAAAGATATAAGGCAGTTCTAGGACAGAAACGTTCATCTCATTTCCACCAGCATCAATTGCCGCCCTTGCCTGCTCCACGCGGCTCCGGATGTAGGGATGATGTATCGTCAAATTCATTTCCGGCCATAAGCGGTCGAAATAGGCAAAATAAGAACCGAGTACAATACCTCGCTTTACTCCAGCAGTACTTGCGAGAATGAAAACTCGCCGAACGCTTTCAACATTATATTTAGAAAAAAAAGGATAAGCTGGCTTTTTGGGGGTCACACGATCATCCACACCAGCGGCGAAGACCACCGCATCATTACCACGCAACAGGGATTGAAGTTGCTCGTCCGATAACGAACTCATGTCTGCCAGGTGAATCTCCACTTCCAATGGGAAGAACCCGGGTAGAGGTTCAGGCGGTAATGCCAGGATTTTCACCTGGTGACCGCAGGCTAACAATTCCTTTGTAGCGTGGTATCCCAGGAATCCGGTTCCACCTATTAATAAAATTTTCAATTTATCCTCCAACATTAAGAAAAAACCACCTTGCGGTGGTCTATTTTTCTACCGATGTGGAATCTACAATTCCAACAATGACAGAGATGATACAAGCATCGGGGTTGTTCAATACCTGGCGAGCCCCTCCACCTTCCCGGTTGACCAGGACGGTATCCCCCACCCCAGCGCGGGCATTGTCAACAGCAATGAAGTCATCATCCGGTTTTTCGCCCGGCAATCCAAGCGGTTGAACCACCAATAGTTTACGAGACTTATAAAGCGGGTGGCTCACAGTCGTCACAACCGTGCCCATCACTTTACCCAGTATCATGCGTACCCCGTCACTCCCTTATGTAAAACCACTTCCTCTTCTTCATCTGGCCTGATTGCCAATTGATCTACAATACCTACCAGAGCCAGGTCAACCGGTACAAACTTAATCTCTGGCATCGCCAGTGCGGCTTCCCGTGAACGTACCATCACACACAAATCTCCAGTACCTGCCTGCACGACATCCACAGCCACCTGCATCGAACCGAGCGGTTCCAGTTTTCTATTGACCGGCTGCACAACCAATAACCTCAATCCCTCCAAACCCTGATATTTGAGGGTGCTGATGGCGCGGCCTTTAACAATACCCAAAAGCATGGCTTACTTGATTCCCACGTTATTCAAGACACGCGTGATGATCGTTTCCAGTAGTGCCGGGTCGACCTGAGAGCCAAGTTTCACATTCACAGCGTCCCGGATTCGCTGGCGTAATTGTTCATCGCTC
>CAZSGL010000107.1:0-7491 GCA_964606265.1 uncultured Anaerolinea sp.
ATACCAGGTTGGCAGGGGCGGCCGGGGTTAAGGTTGGCGGGAGTCCAAGCCAGGCCAGGATGAAGAATAATACTGTTCCTTCGGCTGCGCGGGAGACGACCCCCAGGAAAAAGGTGATGGTTAGATGACCTGTGGTGAACAAATCAGGATGAGCGTCAATACAGGAGTGTATGTCGATCAACAGTTGCCTGTAGAATGGCAGGCGTTCTTCCATATCAGCCATTTCGGCGTCCTTGTGTTTCATGCGCAGGAAAATTGTGGCTGTGAGGAAGAGGATTAGAATGAGCAGGAACACAGGCCAAAATGCGGGGTAGGCTAACGCACCAAAAACAGTGAGGAAAAAAATACTCAGGTTATCTGAAAGTTGTTCAAGCAGATAAACTGAGGTCAGGCGCTGAATGGGCATTCGGGCGAGTCTGAATAGCCATAACCCCTGATAAGTATCGCCCACGCGTGCAGGTGCAGCATCAAGGGGCAGGCTGGCGAGGAAGAGTTGAATGGAACTTGGGAAGGATAATCCTTTGATGCCCGATATGCGCAGGGCAATGGCGCGTTTCAAGAAACGGATGGTATTGCCAAAGAAGGCCAACCCCAACGCCATCCCAAAGAATTCCCAATGGAAATCGATGAAATGCTGGCTGACAGTGTTTAAATTACCAAGCAACATCAGTCCGATGACCACTATGGTTCCGAGGACTAGGCTGGGTACCAATTGAACAAAAACAGGATTTCGTGTTGTTTGCATCATTCGCCTCATTTGGATTATACAATCCAATCCCTAAAAACGAATTTACATGCTTGTAAGGTGGCTAACAATTCCGATAATGCCAGGAGAGAATTGACATTTGTGAGAATTAAGCCCATAATAAGGAGACACCCTTTCCAACATTGGTGGGGAATCCCTAAATATATGTAATAAAAGGAGAAAAGAAGTGAAACGTCTATCATTGATCCTGGTTGTTGTTCTGGTACTTGCGTTTTCGCTGTCAGCTTGTGCAAAACCTGATGTTGTAAAAGTCGCAACTGACGCCACATTCAATCCGTTTGAGTACACTGATGAGGCTGGTAATTTGATCGGTTTCGACATTGACTTGATGAACGCCATTGCCGAAAAAGCTGATTTCGAATTCGAATGGGTCAACGTTCCCTTTGACTCAGTGCTGGCTGGACTCTCCGAATGCCAGTACGAAGCCGCAATTGCTGCCATTGGAATTGATGAAGACCGTAAAAAATCGATGTTGTTCTCGATTCCTTACCTGGATTCCGGCATGATTGTTGTGGTTAATGGTGAGACGATGGACATCAACAGCCTGGCTGACCTGGATGGCAAGAAAGTTGCCGCACAGTTAGGTACAACCGGCGAGATGGAAGCTAAGACCATCCCCAATGTGGATTACAAACCCTACGATTCCTATGAGCTGGCTTTTCTTGAATTGGCCAACAAGGGTGTGGATGCTGTTATCGCTGACAACCCGGTTGCAATGGGATACATTGCTGCAAACCCCGAAAAGATCAAAGCAGTCGGTGAGGTCTTTAACAACGAACAGTATGGTATTGCCATTTGCAAGGAAAACGCCGATCTTCAGGCAAAAATTGATAAGGCTTTACAAACATTGATCGATGAAGGCTACATCGCAAAACTTGCCCAAAAGTACATTAAGTAATCTCATATTGGCATAAACTGCGGGGGTACAATCTACCCCCGCAGATCGTTAATATAACAAGAAGAGGTCCATTTGTTGAAAACACCGACAAGGAAAGATCTTGACAATAAATTGTCGTTTGACCGCTGGTGGTTTATGGTACTGGCGGTGGTGGTTCTGATCATTCTCCTCGTATTATTAAAGCCGGATCCTTATCAAAGAATCCTGCTTTTTGTTAAAAACGGAATTTGGACGACCATATCCATAACGGCCATCTCCTTTCTGCTGGTGATGGTGTTTGGATTGATCGTTGCGCTGGGCAGGTTATCCAAGTCGACAATCATTAAAGGGATTGCCACGGTTTACGTGGAAGTGATCCGGGGAATCCCCATGCTGGTACAGTTGATCTTCTGGTATTTTGCTTTTCCTTCACTGGTGCAATCACTGGGAGACTGGTTTAATATCCAGTCGTTTAAAGATTACAACGCAAATGCACTCTCAATGGCTATCCTGGGTTTGACATTCGGCTATTCAGCATATATGAGCGAAGTCTACCGCGCCGGCATCCAAAGTATTTCCCGCGGTCAGATGGAGGCGGCACGCAGTATGGGGATGACCTATTTCCAGGCGATGTGGTACGTGATCCTGCCGCAGGCGGTGCGGGTGATCCTACCGCCGGTTGGCAATGAATTCATCACCCTGCTCAAAGATTCTTCGCTGGTGTCCGTGGTAGCGGTGGCGGATATGACGCGGCGGGGGCGCGAGTTTATGGCGGCCAATTTCATTCCCATCCAGACCTGGGTGATGATTGCTTTACTCTATCTGGTGATGACCTTACTGGCGTCCCGTTTGGTCACCTGGATGGAACGCAAGTTTAAGATGGAGAGATAGCCATGGCACCCATCATACAAATCTCCAATGTATATAAACGGTTCGGACTGGTGGAAGCGCTTAAGGGCGTATCGCTGAACATTGAAAAAGGGGAAGTTGTCCTGATCATTGGACCTTCCGGTTCGGGGAAATCCACGTTATTGCGCTGTATCAACCGCCTTGAAGAATTTGACAAAGGTCAAATCGTTGTCGACGGCATCCCGCTCGACACGGCAGAGAATATCAATGCAGTGCGTACTGAAGTGGGCATGGTATTCCAGCAGTTCAACCTTTTCCCGCATCTGACTGTGCTGGATAACATTACGCTGGCACAAAAGGTGATCCGCAAACGCAGCAAGATCGAAGCTGATAATGTGGCACGCCAGTTACTAGAAAAAGTAGGCATCCCGGAAAAAGCCAATTACTTCCCCGGGCAGCTATCAGGCGGGCAGCAGCAGCGTGTAGCCATAGCCCGTGCGCTTGCGATGAACCCCAAGATTATGTTGTTCGATGAGCCGACCAGCGCGCTTGACCCTGAAATGATCCAGGAAGTACTGGATGTAATGCTTAACCTGGCAAAGGAAGGAATGACCATGGTGGTCGTTTCTCACGAAATCGGTTTTGCCAGGGCAGCGGCAGACCGCGCCATCCTGATGGACGGCGGTCAGATCATCGAAGAAGCGCCACCGGATATCCTTTTTAGTAATCCCAAGGAAGAGAGAACAAAACTCTTTCTTTCAAAGGTTCTCTAAATTTCTTCCAAACCCCGCATTGCCGGGGTTTGGTGATTAAATAAGGCGATTTTTTGACTTTTCGCCTTAAATGTGCTATTCTCTTTACTTGCAATGAGATAATCATAAATTAAAGGATGTTGTGCATGCACCGTGAGAGAGTTTCGGATAATGTTTACTGGTTTCAAAGTGAAGTTTATGCCCAGGTGACGGCCGGGGCGATCACTGGTCCGCAATGGGCTGTTGTGATCGATACCCTGGCACTGCCTGATGAAGCAGTTGAAATGCGCTCCTATATTGAAGAGACCCTGGGAGTTCCGGTTCGATACGTCATCAACACACATTACCACGCTGACCACGCCTGGGGCAACTGCTTTTTCCCTGGCGCAACCGTGATTTCGCACGCCATCAGCAGAGAGATCATGCTGGAAAAAGGGAACGCATCCCTTGAAGCCGTAAAAAAGCAAAACCCGCTGTTTAAACAAGTTAAATTGGTAGAACCACACATGACGTTTAGCGAAGGTTCACTCACCATGCGGATCGGGAAGAAAACCTTGATCCTATCACCAATGCCCGGTCACTCAATAGACGGTATTTCTGTGCTGGTTGAGGAAGACCGCGTTTTGTTTGCGGGTGATGCCTTCATGCCGATCCCGTATGTGGTGGATGGAAACCCGGATGACCTGGCGGCTTCGATCAAGCGAATTGGAAAAATGGGATTAGAGAATATCGTCCAGGGGCACGGAGATATTATCCTGCGCGGTGAAATTGAAGAAGCCACGCGTGAGAACCTTGCCTACCTGGCAGCAGTGAGAAAAGCAGTGCGAGCTGCAGCAAAGAAGCGTGACCCGTTGGAAGCACTGGCTGAGATCGACATCGAAAGCTGCGGAAAAAGCAGGGTGACCCTGGCGGGGTTAGGGGTGGAGCTGCACAAGCGTAACGTGGCTCACCTTTACCGAAATCTGGAAAGTGAAACTGCAGCAGATTAAAAAAAATCCGGCAAAAGCCGGAATTTTTTTACAGATTATTCTTCTCTGATCTCTTTTGCAAATAGGCGCGCAAGCCTACTGTTCTTTCTGTACCTTCGCGCAAACGCTGAAGATTGGGTTTCAACGCAATAAGTACGATCACAAGAGTAACGATTCCGTAAACGATGAATTCCCAGGGTCCAGCTCCAACAATGGCTCGCGTGATAAACAGGATGAGTGAAAAGAGGGCGATACTGATGGTCGTTACCGAAGCGTAACCGATGGCTATATAAACCAGAACTACCAGCGGGAGGATAATTGCCCAACTCATGGGCCAGAGGGAAATAGCACCACCCAGCGTGGTGGAACCACCGGCTCCCCCACGGAGGGTGAGTTTTCCTGATTCATTTCTTTCTAGAAGAAAAACCGAATAGATTTGTCCGATGACTGCCAGGATCAACGAAATGATCTTGACCCAGATGCTGCCAGGGACAAATACTCCAGCCAGGTACCCTGCGAGGATGCCTTTTCCGACATCAAAGGCGGCGGTCAACATACCAGCGACGAAACCAGCCGCACGCATGGCATTTGTTCCACCGCTGCGCCCACTTCCCATAAGGCGCACATCCTTACCGGTGAAAATTCTGACAATAAACACGCCAACCGGAATTGACCCGATGAGGTAGGCACTTAAGAAAGCAAGTATCACCAGTAAAACCATTAAGAATTCTCCTTTTAAATACAGAAAAAGAAACCCCGATAAAGTAAAAAAGGTGCTTTTAATTAATGAAGAATAAACCAGAAACACTAAAAACCAGGAGAAAGAGGGCTGGCTCCAACCAAAGTCTAATTGAACTACGCGACTCTTCAATATTTCCGGCTAAGGTGATGAGAGCGAAGAGAATTCCCAGGAGCATGAGTCCAAATTGGATTGGCAGGAGGGGGAGATAATACAAACCTGCGGCAACCTCGGTTATCACAATGGCGATCCCAAGTGCCCACACTGGTTTCCAGGTTTCAGAAGTACGAAGAATGAGACACCTGGCTGCAACCAGGAAACTGGCAGGGGCGATAGCAGCCAGGATGAGGTAAAGCCGTTGACCGGATCCCCGCAGTGCGATTGCCAGCGTTAGGAATAACCCGAGTGATACCGCAGTGAGGCTGATGATGGCCAACGGGTTGCGATTGTCTGCTGGGTCCACGGAGATGTATTCTGAGAGGAGTACAGCTCCAAGAAGAATACCGCCCAGGGCAAAGACGCCCCACCAGGCAGCGCTAACCTGGAGCACTTCCAGAGGCACACCAATCACAAGCGCGGTCATTGCCGGGATCAGCCAGTGGTACCAGCGTGTGTTTTTCTCGAGAAATGGATGTTCGTTGATCAGCCAATCGCACCCGGCGGCTGCCATAACGGCAACGATGACAGAGACAACCGTGAGAAAATTGATATCAACGGCCAGGAGGAAACCTGGAAGCTGGATATTGACTGATTGTATTGGAAATGAAATCACCGCGGTCAGCGAATAGGCAATGAGGATCAGAGCCATAATCACGCTGAAACGGTCAATATCAGGAAGATTCTGATGTTCTATCACCCCTCTATTTTACCCTCCCTGCGTGGGATTTGCAGGTCGGTTCCATCCACTAAATCGCGAGGGGGGGTAACTATGGTAAAATCAAAGCCGATATGGAACAATCCAAGATTACCCTGATAGGCACACCCCCAAGAATGTTTAAAACAATGGTGGCAGGTTTCAACACCATTGCCAACAATGCCTATTTGTTACTCTTCCCCATTGTGATAAATCTTGTCCTATGGCTGGGTCCGAAACTACGTGTTAAGGAACTACTCTCGCCGACAGTCGCGCAGTTTTCGAAAGAGATGCTGCGTCTTGGTCCGGCAGACATGGCTGAAACCATCAAGAGCTCACAAACAATCTGGGCGCAATTGCTTGAGCAATATAACCTGGCAACAGCAGTTCGCACCATTCCGGTAGGGATTCCCAGTCTAATCGCGCGGCTTTCTCCCATTGAGTCACCAATTTCCTGGAACCCGATCATTGAAATCCCTTCCGTGAATTGGGCAGTTGCCGCTATTGGTATTTTCCTGACAGTAGGTTTTTTGCTCGGGAGCTTATTCTTTTACCTTATTTCTCTGGAAACCGATAAGGAAAAACAAAAATTCATTTTCAAAGATTACCTGTTTACTTACGTCAATAGTGTTGTTATATTCTGCCTGCTTCTTGGCGTGGGTATCCTCATTGCCATACCACTCTTTTTGATCCTCTCGGTATTGTCATTATTAAATGCAACGATAGCGCAATTTTTCATCCTCCTGGCAGGGTTTGCATTATTGTGGTTGCTGATGCCATTGGTATTTTCAATCCACGGGGTATTTGTGTTGAAAAAGAAAGCCATGGCATCCATCCTGATCTCCATCCGGTTGATCCGTTTCTACCTGCCGGGGACAGGTTTATTTGTGATGACTGCAGCTTTGATCAGCGAATTATTGAACAAACTCTGGGTACTACCTGCGGCTGACTCGTGGATGATGCTTTTTGGCATTGGGGGTCATTCTTTTGTTGTGGCAGGTTTATTGGCCGCGAGTTTCATCTATTATCGTGAAGGTCTGCGCTGGATGCAGGACAATGCAGAGACTATTGCGAATTTGCGAAAAAAAGCCCAGATGGGTGGAGGAACAATCATTGAGCAATAATGAGATCGCATCATACGGCGCTAAAGATATCCAGGTTCTGGAAGGTTTGGAGGCTGTACGCCGCCGTCCTGGCATGTATGT
The DNA here is from genome assembly GCA_964606265.1 of uncultured Anaerolinea sp. Classification (GTDB taxonomy): domain Bacteria; phylum Chloroflexota; class Anaerolineae; order Anaerolineales; family Anaerolineaceae; genus UBA6107. The sequence continues at coordinate 7,010 of CAZSGL010000107.1, forward strand.
GGGCGGCACCGACCTAAAAGCCCTGCATCACCTGGTTTACGAAGTAGTGGATAACTCAATTGACGAAGCGCTTGCGGGGGCTTGTGACCGTATCGAGGTTACCATCAACGCAGACAGCAGTGTCACAGTTGTCGATAACGGACGCGGCATCCCGGTGGATATTCATCCGGAGAAGAAAAAATCAGCGTTGGAAGTCGTAATGACTGTGCTGCACGCAGGTGGAAAATTTGGCCACTCTTCTTACAAGGTGTCCGGCGGCCTGCATGGCGTTGGCGTTTCAGCAGTAAACGCTCTTTCCGAATGGTGCGAGGTGCACGTCTACCGCGATGGACAGGATTATTTCCAGCGATATGAACGCGGCATCCCCAAGGAACCCGTTAAAGCGGTGGGAAAAGCTCCAATAGGCAGGACCGGAACAACAACCACATACCGTTTTGACACTGAGATATTCAAAGGGGAACTGGATTACAAGTTTGATACCC
>CAZSGL010000108.1:0-5587 GCA_964606265.1 uncultured Anaerolinea sp.
TTATTCGTATTTGAAAGGAGCAGAAATGTTACTTGTCAGCAATATATTGAAAGTGAAGGGGTCGGATATTTTTACGATCGAAAAAGACACGACGACTATCGAAGCGCTTGAGTTGATGGCAGAGAAAAATGTTGGCGCACTCCTGGTAATGGATAACAAAGAGGTGGTGGGCATTTTCTCAGAGCGTGACTTTGTACGCGAGGTTGCCAAGGATAAAACACTTCTGCTCAAAATGCCGGTGGAATCCTTCATGACCAAAGAGGTCTACAGTGTAACCAGTTCAGATACAATCGACGAATGTATGGCGTTGATGACCAACAAGCACTTCCGCCATTTGCCTGTCTGCGATGAAGGTCAACTGGTGGGACTCATATCCATTGGTGACGTGGTCAAACAGGCGATTGACGACAAGGATCTGCTCATTACGAATATGGAAGATTACATCCTCGGCAGGGGTTTCGGTAAGTAAAGGAAAAACCTAGAGTATCTTGAATGTCCAACGCGCGGAGGACCCCTGTTTGGGACCTTCGCGCTTTATTAATTCCACCCGGGCGAACGCCTGGAACTTCCGGGCATCAATGGAACTGCACACCTGCGGATATTGACTTGTGAGTTTTAACCCCTGGTGGATATCGCTGGCAGTGAAGACAGCCCTTTTATCGTGCTTCTGGCGCGCCGGGGTGATGTAATGCGTTTTGGCGTACTTGCGGATCTCATCCGACTGGCTGGACATTTGCTTTTCAGCTTTTGGAGCGGTTTTTTGGAAGATTTTGTTCAAAAAAGACCACATACATCCACCGAATCCGTTTACCCCTTCAAATAATAAACATGTAACCTAATTATCACACATTCAGGCATAAACACCACGCGGAAGGTTTCTACTGGCGATTTTTGTATTTTGCCGCAAAATTAATTGCTTGCATCCTTTACAAAAAACCTTATACTTCATTTACGAATTATTTAATCCTGATTCACGGAGACCCTCTATGATCCCGATCGGAGACGATAACAGCCAGCGCAGGATTATCCCGGTTGTAACATGGCTGCTGGTGGTTGCCAATATCCTGGTCTTCCTCATGGAAATGGCAGGGGGCGAAGAATTCGTGAAAACCTGGGCATTCACCCCGGCGTACTTCACTCAGAATCCTTCTGCTTTCTTCGTCACCGTTTTCACATCCATGTTCATGCACGCGGGATGGATGCACCTGGGGGGCAACATGCTCTACCTGATCATCTTCGGCGATAATGTTGAAGACCGCTTCGGACACTTCAAGTTCTTTCTCTTCTATATTTTGTGCGGCATGGTAGCAGTTTTTGCACAATACTTCCTGGCACCATTCGTGGCGGTACCCAACCTGGGAGCTTCAGGCGCGATTGCGGGCGTTTTAGGCGCTTACCTGCTGCTCATGCCTGGAGGAAAAATCCGAGTGCTCATCGCCGCCTGGGTTGTGCGCCTGCCTGCCATCCTGGTTATCGGTGCCTGGATCGGGCTGCAGCTCCTCAGTGGGCTGGGCACTCTTTCCGATGTTGCCAATTCATCTGGCGGCGTGGCTTACATGGCTCACATCGGTGGATTTGTGGCAGGGCTCTTTTTCACGCTTTTTTTCCGCAACCGCCAGCGTTCTGAATATCGTCCACCGACCTATCCATTAAGCTGATTTTGGGATTTTGACCTTAACGCTAAACGAGGAGCATTCATTCTACAGACAGGAAATCAATTGTTTCCCGTGAATAAGCAAAACATCATTGACGACCTCAACCTGATAATGTTATGCTTTCTCTTCATTCGCAGATAACCGCAACCAGATTCAAGTGACAGGAGGGGATTTCAATGCCAACAACAGATGATATTCTTGCAGTAGTCCTGGGTGGTGGACGCGGGCAGCGGCTTTTTCCGCTCACGCAACAGCGTTCCAAGCCAGCGGTTCCTATGGCTGGCAAATACAGGCTCATCGACATTCCCATCAGCAACTGCATCAATTCGGGCATCTTTCGGATTGCAGTTTTAACGCAATTTAATTCCGTTTCGCTTCACCGCCACATTACCCGCACATACAATTTTGATGCATTTCACCAGGGGTGGGTTCAGATCTGGGCTGCTGAACAGACGGTAGCCAATTCATCGTGGTACCAAGGCACCGCAGATGCCGTGCGCAAACAAATTTTTGAGATCCGCGCCACGCGCGCAAAGCACGTCCTCATTTTGGCAGGAGACCACCTTTACCGCATGGATTTTGCCAAAATGGCAGCTTTCCACTTTGAAAAGGATGCAGACGTGACCATCGCGGTGCAGCCGATCAATAAAGAAGATGCCGGTAGGTTTGGCGTTCTCAAGCGTGATCTATTTGGACGCATCTCCGACTTTGCTGAAAAACCAACTGAAAACAAAGTCCTCAGGCATATGATCAGCCGCCTGGATGCACAGAAACCCTACCTGGGGTCTATGGGAATATACCTGTTCAAAACTGAATCACTGTTCGATATGCTGGAGAAGAATCCGTTGGATGATTTTGGCGGTCACATCATCCCGGGGGCGATTTCAACCCATAAAGTTTTTGGGTATGACTTTGAAGGCTATTGGGAAGATATTGGAACGATCCGCTCTTTCTATAATACCAACCTGGCACTCACCGGTGCCAACACACCCTTTAATTTCTTCGATCCCGCAGCTCCCATTTATTCCCATCCACGCTCGCTGCCGGGGTCTACGGTACACAACAGCTGCATGGTGGATACCATGCTCGCGGAGGGATGCCGAATTGAGAACGCGGATATCACCCACTCCATTATCGGACTGCGCAGCCAGATCCGCAGCGGGGTGAAGATCAAGGACAGCATCCTGATGGGGAATGACTATTACGAACGTGATTGGGCGTCCGAAGGGCGCAAGATCCCCCTCGAGATCGGCTGCAACAGCATCATAGAAGGCGCGATCATTGATAAAAACGCCCGCATCGGGCATGACGTAACCATTAAACCATTCCCGCAAGGTACTGATCTTGACGGACAGGGATGGGTGGTGCGGGACGGCATCGTTATTATCCCCAAGGGCGCCGAAATCCTCCCTGGAACCACCATTGCACCTTAAACCAATAAATTGGAGTTGATTTATGAGTCCTCGAACTATTGACCCACAACCCGCAACCCCACAGGATATTCAAGTCACCTGGCATTCCGTAAGCGCGGATGAAGCCCTTGTCAAATTGGAGACAGTCCGCTCGGTTGGATTATCTGCGGTTGAAGTGGAAAAACGCATTGCCCTGTACGGACCGAACCAGCTCACAGAAAAACCGCGACGGCCTTTTCTCAGGCTTGTTTTTGACCAGTTAAAATCTTTTGTCATAATCCTGTTGATCGTGGCGTCGCTCATCTCGGCTTTCCTTGGGGAGTGGGTGGACGCTGGGGCGATCATTCTCATTGTTGTGCTTAACGCTGTGCTGGGCGTGGTGCAGGAAAGCCGCGCGGAAGAAGCTCTAGCTGCCCTGAAGAAAATGGCTGCACCTGAAGCGCATGTCCTGCGGGACGGTAAACGCCTCTCCGTCCCTGCCGCCAACCTGGTCCCCGGTGATATTGTCCTGCTCGAAGCTGGCAATTTTGTTCCAGCAGACCTGAGGCTGGTTGAGGCAGTGAACCTGCGCGCTGAGGAGGCTGCCCTCACCGGCGAATCAGTGCCAGTGCAAAAGAATGCTCAACTCGTTCTCGACTCCGGCGCGTCGCTGGGCGACCGCAGGAATACCACATTCATGGGAACGGTTATCGCTTATGGGCGCGGCACCGGCGTGGTAACCAGCACGGGCATGCACACCCAGTTGGGTATGATCGCCACGATGCTCCAATCTGTTGTTGAAGAAGAAACCCCCCTGCAAAAACGACTTGATCAATTGGGAAAAACCCTTGGCTGGGCGGCTCTCGCCATCTGCGGAGTAATCTTCCTGGCAGGTCTGCTGCAGGGCGGCGATCCACTGGAATTGTTCATGATTGCCGTCAGCCTGGCGATTGCCGCTGTGCCGGAGGGACTGCCTGCCATTGTTACCATCAGCCTGGCGCTGGGGATGCGTGAGATGATCAAGCGGCATGCCTTAATCCGCCGCTTATCTTCGGTTGAAACACTGGGTTCCGCCACAATCATTTGTTCCGATAAAACCGGCACCCTGACGCAAAACGAGATGACCGTCACGCGCATCTGGGTGGACGGAAAATTTGTGGAGGTAACCGGCCAGGGGTACATCCCCACTGGTGATTTTATTGTGGATGGAAAAGCGGCAGATTTAACAAAGTATCCGGCTGTGCGCACCGCCTTATGGGTAGGCGCTCTTAACAACGACGCAGTCCTTGAGGAGACGATCGTCGAAGGGAGCCTGGCGGAATACCGCATGGTTGGCGACCCCACGGAAGGCTCCATCCTTGTGGCTGCGCATAAAGCCGGCGCACCATCTGCGGTATTAAATAATGCTTACCCGCGTAAGAACGAGATCCCATTTGACTCTGAGCGCAAACGCATGGTCACCATTCACTCAGTGGATGATCCGCGCCTGGAAGACCTCTCTCCATTTATGGATGACACCCGCAAGGGTTGGCACGTGATCGCCGTTAAAGGCGCACCGGACATCGTTCTGAAATTGTGCACCAGCATCCAGCCAATGGATGACGGAGAACCCAGGCTATTAACAGAAAAAACACGCGCTGCCATCACCCAGGCTAATGATGAATTGACACAAGGAGCTTTGCGTGTTTTGGGTATGGCTTACCGCCTGGTACCGAACAAACCCGACGAAGGTGACAGCAAGGATATGGAAAAGGACCTGGTCTTTGCCGGTCTCATCGGCATGATCGACCCTGCCAGGCCTGAAGTGAAACCTGCCCTGCTGACAGCCGCCAAAGCCGGCATTCGTACGCTGATGATCACTGGCGACTACCCTAACACAGCCAGGGCTATTGCCAAGAGCATTGGTCTTCTTCGTCCAGGGCATAAGGTGCTCACCGGCGCCCAATTGGATGAAATTGACGACAAGCAATTGATTGTTGAAGTCGAAGAGACGGATGTATTCGCGCGCGTCTCCCCGGAACACAAGATTCGCATTGTCAATGCACTGCAAGCCAATGGAGAAATTGTGGCGATGACCGGCGACGGTGTCAACGACGCTCCCGCCATCAAGCAGGCAGACATTGGCGTTTCCATGGGGATCACGGGCACGGATGTTGCCAAAGATACCGCTGACATGGTGCTCACGGATGACAACTATGTCAGCATTGTCTCTGCAGTGGAGCAGGGGCGCATCATTTACTCCAACATCCGTAAGTTCGTCTATTACCTGGTTTCGTGCAACATGGCAGAGATTGTCATCATCTTTTTGCCCACTCTCTTTGGCCGGTTGCTCTTCCCCAACATGACCAGTGAAATGCTTACTCCGCTTGCGCCTGTTCAACTCTTGTGGCTCAACCTGATCTCGGATGGCGCCCCAGCGCTCGCGCTTGGCACTGAAAAAGGTGATCCGGATATCATGGATCAAAAACCGCGCCCCCCCAAGGAACCGATCATCAACAAACAAATGCGTACGGGGGTGGTTATCCAAACCATTGCCATCGC
>CAZSGL010000108.1:5687-7455 GCA_964606265.1 uncultured Anaerolinea sp.
GAGAATAAAAAGAAACTGGATTCGCAAAGTTGATTTCTAAAACGCGAGGAAACCTCCTCGCGTTTATTTTTTAATGATGGATTGGATTGGACTGAAACTGGATCGGTGCTGCGGGCAAGGTCCATGGTCAAGCAGGGCGCGTTGATGCTGCTGAGTTCCATAGCCTTTGTGGCGCTCAAAACCATAATCGCCATACGTTTTGCTCATTGCGACCATCCCGGCGTCACGGCTGGTCTTTGCCAGGATCGAAGCCGCTGCGATACTGATACTGCGCTGGTCACCCTTGACCAGGGCAGTTTGCGGTAATGAACTCTCGGGTAAAAAAAGGGCGTCCAGCAGAAGGTAATCAGGGGGCGGCGTTAGCGTTTCAAGCGCGCGCTGCATGGCAAGACGCGTGGCGGTAATGATGCCGAAGGTGTCGATCTCAGTGTTGCTGGCTGACCCAACACCCCACGCCAATGCCACCTGGCAAATGACGGCGAAAAGTCTACCCCTGTTGGCGGGATTGACCTGCTTGGAATCGCGCACCCCATTGAGACGTTCAAGTAAATGTGAGTCATGCGGTAAGATTACAGCCGCGGCTGTCACCGGACCAGCCCAGGCACCCCTGCCGGCTTCGTCTAAACCTGCAACCTGCCAACCTTCCGCCCATAATGGGGATTCAAAGGAAATATCGGGTGCAGCAGGGATCAACTCGCGGCTGAACTCTTTCATGTTGATATCCTGGAGTGAACTCCCATTTTTGAAATAGTCGATCGGGGTTATTTGAGCGGTTTAAAATTGCGCTTGTTAATGCTAACGCGGATGCGAATGAGATCGAGCGCCATCTTTACCGAATCTTGAAGAACGCGAACCTTACTGCTGCCAAAGTGATACCAGGGGATAGGCACTTCAACGATCTTGAAACCCAGCCGCTGCGCGATTGCCAGAATCTCCACGTCAAAGGTCCAGCCTGTGACGGTTTGTAACGGGAAGAGGGTTTCTGCAGCCTTTTGTGTAAAACACTTGAAACCGCACTGCGTATCCTGCAGTCCCGGCAGGATGATGAGGCGCACCAGGTTGTTAAACACCCTGCCCACAAAGTGGCGCAACGCCGGTTCGTTATACCGGACTGCCCCCGGAGCTTCACGTGAGGCAATGGCAATGTCCACTCCTTGCAGTGAAGGAGGGATAAATCGGGTTATCTCCTGTACCGGCATGGAGAGGTCGGCATCGCAGATAAAGCGGTACTCACCCCGGGCAGCCAGCATGCCGGCCTGTATGGCCAATCCCTTCCCCGGACGGTCATCATGCAACACCGCAAACTCCGGGTAGCGGTTGGCAAAATCGTTGGCAATAACCAGGGTTTTATCGTTGCTGGCATTTTCGGCAATAATAATCTCAGAGGAAAAGGGTTGGGATTCACAAAAATCACGCAACTGTGAGAGCGTGTCTGTAAGTCGGCTTTCTTCATTATGCGCTGGAACAATTATGGACAGGAAGACAGTCATTGTTTGGCTACTTATTAGGTATATAAGGAATTTTGAATACGAGCCCAGTTATTATCAAAATGTAGTCAATTGTCTCTTGCATGGTGCAGGTTTTGATAATGGACAAGATTCAACCCCTTCTATAGGTACTAATCCCAGTTGGTTGATTTCAACTACCGAAATTATACTTTAATAGTCAGGCGAATACTTTTTGGTTTTCATTTTGAAATTGATTTGAGAACGAATTTTAAAAGGTAAGTCGGGGTGGGCGGACTTGAACCGCCGGCCCCCGCGTCCCA
>CAZSGL010000109.1:0-4281 GCA_964606265.1 uncultured Anaerolinea sp.
AGGGACGGGCAAGCCGTGGTACAGGCAGAACAGGCGATACACAGCCACACGCTGTCGGAGCGTGTGACATGCGAAAATATTCCTGCCCGCATGGCAGAGATCATGCGGCTGGGGGGAAATTCCATAGCAAACCCCAGAGGGCATATTCCGCTGCAATTACCACATTGTATACAATGAAGGAGTTCCTTGCTTAATGCCGACCCTAATTCTGAAGAACTGACGCTGGTTTGATGAGCAATCTCATCAACTCGACTCATTATTGCCTCCTATCCTGAAATGACTAATCAAATTCAGACAGGCATCAAGGTAGATGTGCCTGCAGGATACAATTCTCGATAAATTTATCGATGAAGCAACAATGAAGGAAATTTATCAGCGTATTTTTAAAGTTCGACGCGAGTAAAGCAAATAAAATTACCTGTAGTCGGTTGCGAGTCGGTGATGAAGTGGGCGGCAATGGTTTAATAGTGAGAGGTACTTTTCGGTGTATCAAAATTGTATGGTGACACGTGAAAAAATGCAAACTGAGTGCACATTTTTCAACCAATATTCTTTTTGTACCAATAATCGTCCGTGTGAGTTATTACCTAAATTATTCTATAGCATTTTGAACAAGAATACAACACCCTTCAGGAATTGATTGGCAATTCTGTTAATGGGGAGGTTAAGCAACCCAGCTTCAAGAGCTGCAACTGCGAACCTTAATCGGATTGACCGAACCAAAAACTGATGGGGGCTCATTTAATTTTGTTTTGTGGCTATGCTATCATTATCCAAAGGAGAAATCACTATGAGGCCTGAATGGGATTCCTACTTCATGAAAATCGCTTACGCGGTATCAGAACGAAGCACTTGCGACCGAGCCTTCGTGGGGTGCGTCCTGGTACTTGACAAACGCATCCTCACCACCGGCTTTAACGGTTCCCCTGCAGGACAACCTCACTGCGAGGAAATCGGGCATTTGCTGGTAGAAGGGCATTGCGTGCGCACGATCCATGCCGAGACCAACGCCATTATCCAGGCAGCTTTACATGGTGTATCCACCCGCGGCTGCACCTGTTATGTCACCCATTTCCCCTGCATCCACTGCACAAAAGCCCTGATCAACGCCGGAGTGACGCGGTTGATTTATAACGTTGCCTACAGGTTGGATGAAAATGCCGTTGAATTCTTGCGCATGGCCAACATCGAAGTTTGCGAACTTGAATTTGATCCTGGAACAATTCCAGAAGGATTTAGGCAATAAATTACTTGCAATGCCCTAAATAATTTATGGGATGCAACTGTCTTAAGAGATTGAGTTGTGGTCATCCTCCCGCGATCTATTTGCCAAGCGATGACCTAAACGAACATCGCAATAAATGGCGGGTTGTCAATTGAAGCCCCTTTTAACCATGAAGTAGCCCCAATCCTCTTTAATATTTGTGCCCCCGAACGCCAGGTTTCATCGCGCTGATCCTGATCTTTCAATACACTTGCGAGCATGAGTAAACAGGCAGCTTCTTCGAGCTGCCTGCCTTGTTCACGCGCCAGCTCTAAACTCTTTTGCAGGTGCGGTTCCCGGTCTTCTTCAGGTAACCACTGTGCCAGAGCCCTATGGGTTAGGGCTTCCAAGACCCTGGATTGGTGATGGGAGCAATACTCCAAAATGGTCTCTAATTCGATAACTGCTGAATCCACTTCCCCAAGTTGCGCCCGGCAGCAGGCAACCCACACTCTACCCAACCCATACCCCTCACGAGATCCACGCTTGCTGAAATACTTATCGATCTCCTCATGCTCAGCGATAGCCTGCTCATACTCCCCAAAATAGTACAAAATATCTCCCAGGTTGTTATGCCCGCGGTATGCTTCGGTGGAGAAGCCTATTCCTTCAGCATGGCGGATGTGTTCGCGGGTTTTCTCCTTTGCCATTTCCAAGTCTCCCCGTGCAAAATAGACCAGGCCAAGGTTACCAATATCATAGGTAATTAATTGATCCGCACCACATCTCTGGTAAAAACGGATCGCCTCAACCAGGTTTTCCTCAGCCTTATCAAGTTCTCCCATCGTCCAGTAAACCAGTCCTAAATTGCTCCTGAGCGATTCTGCATTGAAGCGATCGCCTTCTCCCGAATATAGATCGATCGCGATCTTCAGGTCACTAATTGCCGCAGGATAATGCGCTTTTACCCAAAGTAAAGTTGACCTGTGAACAAGGAGTTCAGCAGTAAGAATTTTTAGCGGGTTTGTGAGTTTCTTATTCAATGCAATCATCTGATCGGCGAGTGACAGCGCGTCTTCAGTTTTGCCTTTCTCCCTAAGAATTTCCAACTCTGACTGATGAAATTTCAACCACGCCAGGAAATCGCGCTCAGATAATTTATCTGGACTAGCAAACAGACCATAGCTGTTGCCGCACTCCTGATGGACAAAGTCAGCATTTTCTGGTTGCCCCAGGGTGCGGTATGCGATAAATTGGATGCGTACGGCAGTGGCAGCTTCGATACTGCTGATTGATGTATCTTTCAAGACCCGGTCAGTAGCCGTTAAAGCCCTGGCAATTTGACCTGATATTAAATAATATTCTGCCAAATCTATCAGAACTACATTTTGAAAGGAGGCGAACGCCCTGGCATCAATGATCTCCATCATCCTGGGTTCCCACCTGTGCGACAAGCCCAAACGCAGCGGGAGGGGGTGCACCAGGTGAATCAACTCAAGGCGTAAATCAATCAAAGATGGAAACAAGACCGATTCCTCCAGAAGCGTCACAATGCTGATGAGGTGTTGGCTGACCGCTGGTGTATCACTTGCTGTGGCAAAATCAATCATTCTCTCTAGGCTTTGTTCAAGGTGGGTTTCGTAAAGCGCGCGCCAGTTTATCTGTTGAACATGTTGGAGGTCCTTGTGGCTATCACTCAACATAGGAATCGACTTCCCATGTTTTAAGAACATCTGTTTGTAAAAAAGTTGAGGTTAATCGATGTATTCTATACTTTGGTGTTTCATGAATCCAATTCGTCTCAATTAATGAAAATTCATCCAGTTCGATAAATGAACTTGCAAATGCATCAGGAGCAAGACTGCTCAATATCTCAAGAAATTTGGAATCCTCACCCTCAGGATCAACAGTGAGAAAAGTGAACAATAGTCTTCGGGAGGGATTGGAAAGCGAATTCCAGATCTTCCAATACAGGAAGCGGTAAATAGACTCTTTTCCCCTTTCTGCTTTTTTAAATTCATCTATGATCTCAGCGATAGGATTCAACTGGATTTGCGCCGCGATTAACTTTAATGCCAGGGGTAATCCACCTACGGTTCTAAATAGATCTTCCAGATCAGGTTCGGAAATCCGTGGAGTCCCCCCTCTTCTCTTTACTTCCTCGTGAACCAATTGAGTCGCGTGGGTTTGTGACAATTCAGGAACCTGGAAAACAGTAGTAAAAGGAAACTCGCGCAGCGATTCCCTGGTAGTGATGAGAATCTTACATTGCCCGCAGTACCGGGCAAGAGCAGGAACCAGTTCCACATAATCTGCGATTGTTTCAAGATTATCAACCACCAGGATGTACTTCTGCAATGCTGTGGCTGCCTGGATGCCTCTCAACCTCTCTTCCAACGGCTTCTCGACAAGGTGGCTCAACCCTAATTGTTGAGCGAGCCTCGAGGTGACATCGTCCAGCGTAAAATTGAGCGCATCTTCCCTCATTTGGGGTTGGCCAAATCCCTTTACAGGTTGGCGAGCGCTGACCCAAAGCACCTCATAATAATCATGGCGAACTGATTCCTGGTTAATGTATGCATGGACAAGTGCAGTTTTACCAATCCCACCCATGCCCTCCACACTGAGCATTTGCCCTGGTTTCAGGGAAGCGACAATGTTGCCAAGCTTTAGCAAATGCCGATCAGCTCCAACCAGTGTGGAATACTCGGGTAAAGGAACATATAAGTCAGGCTTATGCGCCTTTTGGTTTGCCGCAATTTCCATTTTTCTCAGTTCGCTGACAAGCGTGGACAGGCCGGAATTCAAGCGCCGCCGAAATTGCTGAGGAACCACATTGGCTGTTTTTGCCAGATCTTCCACGCTGAAATCTACTTGGGAATAATACCGGTTGTAGAGCGCGCTAAACGATTCCAACCGCTCATTACTTCGGCTGAAATCCTCCCTGATCTGGATTTGTGCGTCGGTTTTGGATTTGGGGAGTTGATCGCTAAACTCTTCATCTTTACGATATTTACGGTAATAACCTTCGGTAATCGCGGATAGCTGCGCGAATAGCCTTAACCCCCGCTCGACCT
>CAZSGL010000109.1:4381-7425 GCA_964606265.1 uncultured Anaerolinea sp.
AAAAGACGCCGGGATTGGCGTCTTTTCCTGGTAAATGTGTGATTATCTGCCGAATTTCTTGAAGTGGGGTGCAAACAATATTTCCGGATCGGGAATGACCGGAGGGATCGGGTAGGAGACCCAGGTAACATTGAGGAAATGCTTCCAGGTGATATTTTCTGTGGTGATGTTGCCGCCCCAAGTTCCGCAACCGAGTGTCATGGTGAATGCCATGCCATTTGCCCAATCACCGCTGTTGCCCACACTTTGAGCCTGGCGCACCATCATGCGGCTTACCTTGGCTTTCGTCGCCAATTCCATGATGTGTGCTTCGTTAGTGGAATGGATGCCGCAAGAATGACCATATCCGCTGAAAGCGGTAATGTCGATCACCATTTGCACAGCTTTGCTGAAGTCCTGATACTTCCAAAGCGTCATCACCGGGGATAATTTTTCTGCGGAGAACATGTCTTCAGGGCCGATGTGTTCACCCATAACCATGATAAATGTGGTTCCCTCTGGAACTGTAATGCCTGCCTCAGCAGCAATGGCTTTTACACTCTTGGCGATTATCTTCGCGCTCAAGTGACTTCCGTCCGGCCACATGGCTGCTTTTAATTTCGCCCGGTCCTCGCCAATTGCCAGAAAACCACCTTGTTTTTTTAAGCTGATTAATAGTGAGTCAAAAATAGATTCGTGGATGATTATATTGTTCTCAGCAGAACAGGATGTGGCATTGTCAAAAGTTTTACCTTTGAAGATCTTGACCGCAGTTTCATCAAGGTTGGCTGATTCGTCAACGATGATGGTTGCATTACCTGCGCCCACACCATAAGCAGGTTTTCCACTACTGTATGCTACCTTCACCACTCCGGCGCCACCTGTCGCGAGGACGAGATCAGCCATGCCCATCAACTCCTGTGAGAGTTCCATGGTTGGTTCTTTGATATTTAATACGAGATCTTCAGGAGCGCCTACTTTTTTAAGTCCTTTGCGCATTTCGTTGCAAATGTATTCGCAGGTTTTCTTGGCCTTGGGGTGCGGAGAGAAGATGACTGCGTTGCGAGTCTTTAAAATTGGCAGACCGTTACAGGGCATGGTGGAGGATGAATTGGTCATGGGTGTAATGGCGCCGATAACGCCAACTGGTTTGGCAATCTTTACCAGACCAAGTTTTTTATCTTCCTCAATCACCCCGACAGTTTTTACTCCCTGGAGATCGCGCACAACGCCAAGGGTTTTCTTCTGGTGCTTGATGACTTTATCTTCATATACTCCAAGACCAGTCTCGTCAACAGCCAGGCGGGCACAGGCTTCAGCAGTCTCACGTTTAAAACTTTCCCAACCCACCGCCAAAACCATTTCATCGACCTTCTCCTGCGACCAGAATTCGATTACCTTCTGGGCGGCACGGGCTCGTTCCATCATTTCGTTCAAGTTGTCAGCCATTTCCATATCTCCGAAAAAGTTAGTTAAGTAAAGACCCCGGTAATTATTTTGTTGCGGCTTCCAAAGAAGCCTCAAATATTTCCAATGCGTCGTTCATTTGGGATTCCGTCACATTCAACGGCGGAATCCAGCGGATGGTATTGTCCCAGGGACCCGCTGTGAGGAGCATCATATTGCGGTCGGCACATTCATGCTGAACGGCTTTAGTGGTTTTCTTATCCGGTTTGCCGGCTGCATCTCTGAATTCAGTCCCGATCATCAATCCCAAACCACGCACATCTGCGATTTGGGGGTATTGTTCCCTGAGATGCCCCAGACCAGATGTTAATTGAGAACCTCTGGCAACTGCATTCTCGATCATTTTATCTTCCTTGATGGCACGGATGGTGGCAACACCAGCAGCCGCAGCCACTGCATTGCCTCCGTATGTACCCCCATGCGATCCGGGGAGCCACTTCTTCATCAAATCCAGCCTGCTGATCACTCCGGATATGGGCATGCCGGAAGCCAAACCTTTGGCAACAGTCATGATATCCGGCTCTATCCCGAAGTGCTGATGACCAAACCATTTGCCAGTGCGCCCGAAACCGGATTGCACTTCATCCGCGACCATCAAGATGCCATGCTGATCACAAATCTTCCGCACACCCTTCATAAAGGAAACCGGCGGGACCACATAACCACCTTCACCAAGGACCGGCTCAATAAATATTGCAGCGGTTTCCTCCGGCGCGGTCTGCATTTGCAGCAACAATTCAAGTTCTTCAAGGCACCACTGGCTGGTTTTTTCATCATCCCAACCGTACTTTAGCGCATAAGGATAAGGGGTGACAAAAACACCCGGCATAAGCGGCTGGTAACCGTTTTTATAGACGTTTTTGGATGTGGTCATGGTCATGGTGGCTACTGTGCGGCCATGAAAACTACCCTGGAAAACGATCACATTGGGTCTTTTGGTGGCATGGCGGGCAAGTTTTAGCGCGCCTTCCACAGCCTCTGCACCGGAATTGCTGAAGAAAAATCCATCCAGGCTTGGCGGTACAATGGTTCGTAATTCTTCAACCAGTTCGAGCATGGGTTTGTGCGTAACCAGGTTGGCTTGCCCATGCAGCAATAATCCTGCTTGCGCGCGTATCGCCTCAACCACTTTAGGATGGCAGTGCCCCGTGTTGGTTACCCCGATACCGCAGGCAAAATCAAGGATCTTGCGCCCGTCCGTGGCATAAATATAGCTTCCCTCTGCATGGTCCACAATGATGTCAGAATAATGCGTCCATACAGGCGAGAGGTGTTCGAAATTTTCTTTATAATTGGTCATAGTCCTATCCGTCTTTTAGAGATAAGGGTTACAGTGCAACCCATTCCAACCCTATTTCTTTAAGTTTCTGAGGTGTCGGATTGCCATTGTCTACCCAACCGACCTCTTTATAATATTGCTCCAGCGCTGCAGCAAATTGATCGCGATTGACCGCAGCACCAGCCTTGACACCGGCTCCCACGAGAGGAATAAAGAATTTTTCCGGCAGCACGTCTTCTGCCCTGCTGAATCCTTCGCGGGTGTTAAAAGCACGCATCATATTCAAGCGTCTTTCACCTACACGCATCAACTCGTCCAG
>CAZSGL010000110.1:0-2406 GCA_964606265.1 uncultured Anaerolinea sp.
GGAGTCAAGGAAATGGCTAATAAAAATCGGGGAAGAAACGAAGGATCTGTTTTTCAACTATCAAACAAGCGTTGGAGAGCCCAGATTTATCAATCTGGTAGCCGGCACAGCAGGAATTTTCTCACAAAAGAAGAAGCGCTGTCATGGCTGCGAACCACCAGAGTCAATATGGAGAGGGGATTTGACCTAAAAGGTGGAAACACAACGGTGGCAGAGTACCTGGAGGAATGGCTTGATAATCATCGAATTTCTCTACGCTCGAAAACCGCTCATGCATACAGCCGGATGATCAAAAATCACATCCTGCCTTTTCTTGGAAACAAGCGATTGAAAGACCTGAAACTAGTGACCATAGAGGAATTCTATTCAGAATTACTTCAAAAGGGTTTGGGTCCACGAACGATAAGAATAACCCATAATATTCTCCATACATCACTGGCCAAGGCGGTCAAATATGGATTACTCATTTACAACCCAACCCAGGGAGCTTCATTACCAAGGTACTTTCACAATGAAATGAACGTTATGGATACAAGTCAGGTCACCCAATTTCTCGTCGCTGCTCAAAACAGCAAGTACCATGTTCTTTTTCACTTTGCAATCACGACAGGTATGCGGTTTGGAGAATTATTGGGTTTGAGGTGGACGGATGTCCAATGGAATGCTGGCGTAATCCATATTCAGAGACAAATGCAGGATGTTCCGGGAGAGGGTTGTGTGTTTGTGGAACCGAAAACGAATGCTGGACGGCGAACAATCAAACTCGGAGAAGGATCTCTTGACCTACTTCGGCACCATAAGCAAGATCAAGAATTTCAACAGAAGGTTGTAGGACAACGGTGGCGTGGCATGGACCTTGTCTTTACAAATACGATTGGTGGACCAGGTGTTACAAGCAATATTCGCAAAGAGTTTCACCGAGTTCTTGATTTGGCAGGATTGCCGCAGATAAGGTTTCATGATCTTCGACACACTACAGCATCACTCTTGCTAAACAATAAAGTACCAGTGATTGTTGTCTCGAATATGCTGGGGCATTCGAAACCAAGCGTAACCCTGGATATTTATGCCCACGTATTTCATGACATGCAGGGAGAAGCAGCGGTGATCATGGACAAGTTGGTGACGCCAATAAAAGTTGAAATCCCGTCTAGCTCAGTGCTAACTGTTCGAAACCCATGAAAAGAATTGCACCTTAATTGCACCTTAAAAAAGGAACCCACAAAAGTGGGCTCTTTAACCACTATATGTGGGGGTCAACAGCTAACTTACCGCCATATTTAGTGATCCACCTGGGACTCGAACCCAGAACCTGCTGATTAAGAGTCAGTTGCTCTGCCAATTGAGCTAGTGGACCAAACGTCGCGCTTATTATAATCTAAAAAAAGGGTGTGTCAACGCGCCCCACGCACTCACAAAATCAGGCTGAACGAAGGTTCAGCCTGTAATCTCACTTTGCCTAATTTGCTAAGGGGTACAGGTCACCGGGATGGTGAGGACTGTTGGGAAGAGCTGGTGATTCGGTTCGTCGATGTATACCTGGATGTTCAACGGTCCAGTGATGGTCACAGGGTAACTCATTGCCGTTGTTGTAATGGATCCGTCTTCGGTGAAGGTGGCGCTGAATGTTTCGGTATCTATACCGTTGATGACGAAATGAGAGGTCACTGTCCCGGCTGCTGAAGCGGTGATGGTGGCGGTGATTGGAATGACTCCCGGGCACACACCTGAGTAAGAAACAGGTGCGTTTGCCTTGGCTGCAGTAACGGCCAAATTCGTCACGACCACCACCTGCACCCAGAAGGGTTTGTCTGCATTGGCACCGATACCGAACTTCGTCCCACTGTCCGTTGCCAGCATCCAGTTACCGCGGTAAGTTTTTGGGGTTGCCGGGGCAATGAGAGAGACAGAAATATCGATCGTCTGCCCGGGCGCAACCACTTTCCCCAGTGGCTGTGAAGCCGATCCGCCCATGGCATCACCGCTGTCAAAAACCAGTTTGAAGTCAGTTCCCCAAGACTGCGAGCCCGTATTTTCCAACCGCCAGGTTTTAATGAAGGTTGAGCCGGCGGTTACTGTCGCATTATCGAGATAAGTCACGTCTACAACATTGCCGGCTTTGTACCTGATCCCCTCTGTCGCCACGGGTGCAGTAGTGGCCCCGGGTTGCACGGAAGTTTGCATTGAAGTGGGGGCGAGCTGCTGGGTGGCGGTAGCCGCCAGGGTTACTACTACCGCTGGTTGAATCGCCAATTGGGTCTGAAGCGCCATTACAGTCCGCGCAATCGCTGTTTGATCCAGGCCTAGGATTTCGGAAGGATTTTGATTGAATAAACTGCACGCGCTGAGTGAAATGATAAAAAGTAAAGAGATGAAACTGGAAATGACCAATTTCTTTTTCATTAG
>CAZSGL010000110.1:2506-7307 GCA_964606265.1 uncultured Anaerolinea sp.
CCGGCAAGGTACACATAGCGGTGAAGCGGTTTCCATTTCTTCCCCAGCAGGACTTTCAATTTCTTCAACGAGGTGATAGCCAGGATAAGTAGAATGATAAAGGCGGGTAATCCAGCCCAGAGGAACCACTTTTGACTGAATAGGCGCAGGATGACCTTAAAGTTGAATCCGTAATCGATCCAAAAAAAGTTAACCACATGGATGGCGGCATAGTAAAAAGACAACAGTCCAAAAGTTCTTTTGAACTTGCCCAATTTGGCATAACCGGTAATATTCTTGAGAGGTGTGAACGATAGGCAGATAAGCAGCATAATGATTGCTACATCCCCAGTATATTGCTGGAAACGCTGTATCGGGTTGGGTCCAAACCGACCAGTAAACCAGGAGAAGAGCGCCCAGGCAAGCGGGATGAATCCCAGGAAATTAACGAATATCTTTGGCCAGTTGGGTTTGATTTTTTGCATCAATAATTCACCTGTAGATCCATTCCTTCATATAAATAGGATACCTCATTTTCATAACCGTTGAACATTAAGGTCGCGCGGCGTTCGTTCTCACCCAAGCGCCTTTCCGTTTCCTGCGACCAGCGTGGATGGGACACATTAGGGTTGACGTTTGAATAGAAACCGTATTCCTGGGGAGCTGCATAAGTCCAATAGGAAACCGGTTGTTCAGAGACCAATTCGATCTTAACAATTGCCTTGATGCTCTTAAACCCATATTTCCAGGGAACCACCAGGCGCAGGGGAGCGCCATTCTGCGGAGGTATGGGTTTCCCATAGAGGCCACCAGCCAGAATGGTGAGGTCGTGCATGGCTTCGTCCAGGCGCAGCCCTTCCACGTAAGGCCAGGCAGAAAAACCTGTCTGTTGGGCGGGCATCTGGTCAGGGTCCAAAAGGGTGGTGAATCGTACGTATTTGGCTTCCGGTTGCACACCAACTTCATTTAGTAATTTTGAGAGCGTAAAACCGTTCCAGGGGATGACCATCGACCAGCCTTCCACGCAGCGTAAACGGTAAATCCGTTCCTCGAGGCTGTATCGGTTGAGTAATTCGGCTGCATCAACGGTCTGCGGTTTATCCACCAATCCGGTAATCTCAATAGGCCAGGGACTGGTAATGAGATTAGCGGCCCTTTTTGCCACTTCCTCCTTGTTGAAGGAAAATTCATAATAGTTGTTGTAATTTGTAATGGTTTCAAATGGTGTCATGCGGTCAACAAGTTCTGCCGTGGATGAAGGAGCTATTCCTTGCTCCGTCTTCAGGGGCGATACTCCAGTCCCGGTTGGACTGATGCCGCAGGCCGCCAGGGCGTAAGCTGTGCCAAATAATGCAGAAAGCTTGATGAACTTTCGCCTGGAGAGGAATAAAGCTTCAGGAGTGATCTCATTTTTCAAATCATTTTGCCAATTACTACTCATATCTGCTCAATTCTTATCGATAAATAAGGCTGTATTTATCGTAAATTATACGATTGTATTATTAGAGTTTAGCAAGAATTCCTTAACCCTAAACACCTCATTGCAATATAAAGTTGATTGGATAAACGGAAAGATTGGGTTTTAGAGTCAGTTTTACTCTAACTGCCTCATGGATGGCCGCATTAGGAGTGTCAAAAAGGTAATGGTTAATAATATTCCGCCGTTTATGAGGACTGCAGTCGGTTCACCAAGGCGTTCAGCCAACGCTCCCGCCAGCAGCGATCCGATGGGCAGAGAACCCATGAAAACCCACACATGCACGCTCATTACCCTGCCGCGCAGTTCATCCGGTACCCACGATTGGATCATGGCGTTGGTGTTGTTAACAACTGCCATAAACGCCCATCCGAGGAATACCATCATCAACAAGGAAACCGGAAGCACCTTGAAGATGGCAAAAATGATCAGCGAAATAGGCAGCACCAGGCTGCCGATTGCCCATATCTTGCCGCGTACATTGCGCGAACCAAGGTAAGCAATCATCAAGGCTGCAATCAGTGATCCCACACCACGAGCGGAAAGCAGCCATCCATTGGTGCGCACATCTCCCCCCAATACCGCTGATGCCCAGGCGGGGATCAATGTCATCAGTCCCATCCCAAAAACTGAAACGGATGCCACGATGAACATCAGAATGCGGATATTGTTATTACCGAAGGCGAAACGAATCCCGACCATTAATTCCGGTATCACAGATTTTCTTACCCGGGGTTGCCTGGGAACGGCTGCGAGCCGCATAATTAGAAGCGCGCCGATCACCGCGAGATAAGAGATACCATTGATGGTAAAACACCAGGCAGGACCCAGCCAACTGTAAACTAAACCCGCGATAGCCGGTCCGATGACAGTGCCGATGTTGAAGACTGAGCTGTTGAGGGCAATGGCGTTGGTCATATCCGCCCGTCCAACCAACTCGACCACAAAAGCCTGCCTGGCAGGAGCATCAAACGCATTGGCAACCCCTAGCAGGAAAGCCAGCACGACTACATGCCAGGGCTGCACGAGATCAGTGAACACCAAAAACCCCAGCAGAAAAGCCAGTACCATCATGGCACTTTGAGCAATGATCAGTAGTTTACGCCTTGAAACCCTGTCTGCGATGACACCCCCAAATAAAGTAAACAACCAACTGGGTATTCCCGAAGCGAATCCCACGAGGCCGAGAAAAGCTGCGGATTGCGTCAGTTCATAAACCAGGAACCCCTGAGCCGTGGCTTGCATCCAGGTGCCAACAATAGAAATAACTTGCCCGGTAAACCACAGGCGGTAATTTGGGTGTTGAAGGGAAGAGAAGGTCTGGGCGAGATTGGAGTTCATAAAGCAATATCAGTCAAATATAACATGATGCAAGTCAAGTTCTAGAGCAAAATACCAGGCAAGTCATCCGGGATATTGCAGGTCGCGTTTTCATGCGTCCGTCAAGTTTTGTTCTCTTGCGCAAAACCTGACAAAAGTGTAAGGCGTAAAATTTGCGTAAAGAAACCGTTTGTTTAAGCCGTATAATGCGAAAGGAGATCGTAATCAGGCAGAAGTGTACACCAAAAAAGTTGTAAATCCGCCTCTATACGTGCTCCAAAGGAGAAAAAATGAAAAAAGTAATTGCTGCAATGGCTGTTCTGACCGTCTTAATGATGGTCCTCTCGATCAACCAGGTGGCTGCATCGAGTGAAGATACCCTGTCTGCTAAGAAGACACCGGGTGCCCAGGCGACTGCCCAGGCGGATAAAAAAGCTGGTTCAGACCTTGATGTGGTAAAAGAAGGAAAAGGTAAACCACAGAAGACTGTCAACCTCAAGGGTGAGATAGTGTCCGCTGTGGAAGGTTCCCTTGTGATCAGTCTCAAGGACGGGACTTTGTTGACCGTAACCCTCACTGAGACTACGGGCATAAAAATCCCTGGCAAGAAGACCGAACTATCAGACACTGCCCTCGGTTTGTTGGTTGGACTTAAGGTCAACGTCAAAGGTGTTCTCGCAGAAGATGGTACATTTACTGCTCAAAAGATTTCTGTCATCCCGGGAAAACCGGTAAAAATGAGCAACACGGGCATCGTTTCTGCCCTCGACCTTGGTGTATCGATCGAAATCACCGACAAGAAGGGTGAGATTTTCGTGTACCTGCTGAATGAATTAACCAAGTACCTGCCGGAAAAACGTATCGCTGAGTTACAGGTAGGCTCGCTGGTAACCATCATTTCCCCCAGGGACGTCACAGGACAACCTGTTGTGGCGGCTGGTGTTGTCATCCACCCGCTGGGAACCGATCTGGAAGATATTGAAGAGACAGAAACCCCGGAACCAACAGTAGCACCTTAGGTCGATTAACCCTCTTGACCTTTCCGTAGGAAATGGGTAAACTAAATCATCTTAACTTTGAAAGGAGGTTCAACAATATGAGAAAAGTCAGACTACTACACGTTGTCTATTGTTGCGCACCTTTCACCCGGTTATGGATGTAGAGTTTATTCTTAAACATTTAAACCACAGGTGCGCGCACCTGTGGTTTTTTGTTTAATTAACTGGAGAGTCAAGTTACTATGAACATACGAAATGCAAATAATGAAGACCTCGCTTTTGACCTTGAGGAGATCGGTGTTTCTGCACCGATCCGCAATACAAGGACTGTTGCAGAAAAAAACAAAGGAAAATCCAGACCGGATAAGGCTATCCTGTCGCCAGATATCAGCAAGGCTCTCGGTTTTCAGCCGGATGGCGGTTATCAGTTCAGTTACGCAGCCTCCCGCCATGAAGCCGTCTGGTTGCTGGATTCGTTAAGCGATTTCTACGACCAGAAATGGTTTGATGACATCCTGCGGGCAGTGAAAGGCGGCAAGGAAGCCTCGGTGTACCTGTGCCGCACCTCCACCAACCAGCCGGGTCACCTGCTGGCAGCCAAAGTGTACCGTCCGCGGCGTTTTCGCAATCTCAAGAAGGATCACCTCTACCGCGAGGGGCGCAGCCAACTGGATGGAAACGGTAAGATCGTGCTGGATGAACGCGCTCTGCATGCCATGCAGAAGCGTTCCAAATTTGGTAAGGAGCTGCTGCATACCTCGTGGCTCGGTCATGAGTTCAAAACGATGCAGATCCTCTTCGAAGCCGGGGTAGATATCCCCAGGCCTCTCGTCAGTGGCAACAATGCCATCCTGATGGCGTATGTTGGAGACGAAGATACTTCTGCGCCGGCATTGAATGAGGTGAGCCTGACGCCAACTGAAGCCCGACCTCTCTACCAGCGTACGTTGCATAACATCGAGTTGATGTTAATGCACAATCGCATTCACGCCGATCTGTCGGCATACAATATACTCTATTGGGAAGG
>CAZSGL010000111.1:0-7306 GCA_964606265.1 uncultured Anaerolinea sp.
CCCCTTAAGGGGATCTCGTCAAAGGCTGCGGTGGATTCTTCACCAACGATGACTGCTGATCTATCAACCACGCTTTTTGGCATAGGATCACTGAGATCGAGTTCGGCAGGGGCATCGATAAGGTTTACTTGCAACTCGGTGGTTATTGGAAGATCAGGTTCAAACGCCCTCCGGTAAACCAGGTGGAGAGTACCTGTACCTGAAAAGTTGGGCGTAAACCTTAAAGTTTGAAGCGAAGGCACGCCGAATCCTCTTGATCTTGCCTGATATTCAGCCGGCGCAGTCTGGATGAATTCGAAATCGCTGGAAGGAAGCAGCACCCAGTCAAATCCGGTGGTGGTTCTGGCTTCCAGGCGAATGATGACTTCCTGACCTGCTACAGCTGGGTAAGTGATCAGCAACGAAACCGGACCACTGAGGAAATCGAATCCATCAGGTAACCCTTCATAGATCGCCAGTCTCATTTGCGCGATATCGCCTGAGCCAGCCAGGTTCAGTTTACTGCCGACGAATTCACCGATCACGCCTTGAGAATTCAACGAATTCACAGTGTCGAGTGCAGTGATTGCCGGCGCAGTAGACTTGCCATCGATTTGAATGGACCATTGAAAACCCTGCTCTGCGGGAGCCGGGGTTTCAGGGATGAGGTCAGGCTGTGTGGTGGGTTCTTCAGTGGGAGGAAGTGTTGGTTCCACGGTGGGTGTCGCTTCTGGAGTGGGGGTTTCGACCGGCGGTTCAGTCGGCAGCGTGGGAGACACGTCCTGCGCCAGGACTGTATTGAAATTCGATAAAATTGGAGATGAGAATAAACTCAGGACCAGGATGAAGACAATTAAAGCAGATGAACATTTGAAAAGTTTTTTCATTTTCCCTCTCAGTTTAGAATTTTTATTCGCAAAAAAAAGCTCATCAAATATTATTTTCTGAGCATTTTTCATGTAAATTTAAACCAAAAATCCCTTAAGGTAATATCCCCACGATTGAAAAAGGAACTTACGGATAAAATAATTGGTAAAAAATCTAGGAGAGCAATTTATTCTAGCATATTATGAGATTTGAATTGGTACATGATTGCTGGATTGTTAAGTGTTCGTTAAGTATGATGACCGAGGTACCACCCTGATACAACCATTTGCGTCATTTAACCGTATACTTTTATAGACTAGACGCGGTAAAGCCGCGAGATGGAGACACTCATGTTTGAACCCGGTAAGTTTTTGAAACGTGCATTACAGATCGTTTGGCATTACAAAGTTTTATGGATCTTCGGATTCCTGCTCGTCCTTTCCGGCGGTGCCGGCAGCAGCGGCAGCAGCAGTATCGGCGGAAATGGCAGCGGGTATCGCTGGTCCGCTGAAGACCAGTTTAATAACCGCGGCATCGATGGATTCGAGCAGTATTTCCCACACGGGCAATATTCCCCGCAGATGGAAGACTGGGTGGCAGAGAATGTGGCACCCTTATTCGCCACAGAAGCCAAAGCCATAGCCACCGTTTTCATTTTTGTGGGAATTGTTTTTGCCATTTGCATCGTTTTCGGGCTGCTGGCAGCGCTGGTGCGTTACCCGACTGAAACAGCCGTGATGCGCATGGTCGATGCGCACGAACAGACCGGTAGCAAGCTGCGCTTTAAAGAAGGCTGGCGGTTGGGCTGGAACAGGCGCGCCTGGCGCATCTTCCTGGTTGACCTGCTCATTGGTACGCCGGCGTTCGGTATTGTCCTCCTGCTAGTTGGCGGATTGGGAGCGTATTTCTTTGCCAACCGCGAGAACATTGAAGGCGCGATGAATGTTGGCGTGGGTATCTGGATCGCGGTGGTTGTGATCTTGATGCTGACGCTGGCGCTGGTGATGTTGGTCGTGAGCCTGGTGCGTCAGTTCATCGTCCGCAAAGCCGCATTTGAGGAACTGAGCGTAGGGGATTCCTTCCGCCAGGGTTGGGCGATGTTCAAGCTGAACTGGAAACATGCCGCCCTGATGTGGCTAATCATGATCGGAGTTGGCATTGGAGTGGGAATTGCCATGGTGCTGGCTGCCCTCATCCTCATCCCGGCATATATCATCCTTGCCATCCCGGGCGCTATCGCGGCTGCCATCCCCGGAGCCATTGGCTTCGGCATTACCAGCCTGTTCGCAGGCGAAGTGCTGCCCTGGATCATCGGGGCACTGGTAGCGATGCCCTTCTTCTTCCTCGTGGTGTTCTCCCCGATATACCTGATCAGCGGTGCTTACGCCGTGTTCGATTCTGCTGTCTGGACGCTCTTCTACCGCCAGAAGAACCTGCCGCTTGTGCCGCCGGAGTTGAATGAGATTATCTCAAATGATTAAATTTTGGAAATTGACGAATTGCAACTTGAAAAATATGTAAGGGCTTGATAAAGACCAAGGGATGTATCTGAAATACATCTCTTGGTTCTCTTATTTTTCCATTATTTACCCCTAAAACAACCCTATCAGGGTTGTTTTTGCATTGATTGATGTATACTCAATAACAAGAGGGGGAAGAGATATTAAGCCCCCAAATCTAATCTTGGAGGTTTTTAATGAATGTAGATCTTATCAAAGATAACATAAGTCCAGCAGAGGGTGAGCAATCTGTTCGATCATATTTTTGTACGTATTACAAAGCTCCTTTATTGGGATTGAAGGCTAATGGTTACCTCGGGATTACCAATAAACGCGTAATCTATCAATCGCGGGGTTCATCAAGAGTAGGAAGTAATGTTATCCAAAGTGAAGTTCCAATTGCAGACATTTCTGGTATTAATATCTATAAAGGCTTTTATTTTAATCTAGGAAGCTTACTAAGTGGATTGTTTTTGACGGTTTTATTTGGCGCTATTGTTGTTGGCATCTTAGGAGGAGTGAGAACTCTTGAGGCAGTCAACAGTCTAAATAATTTTAGTCAAAATAATCAAGACCAAGCCGTTTTATTTTCGACAGTGTTAGGTTGGATCATTGGGCTAGGTGGATTTATTGGTATGTTCGCTCTTAAAAAGAAAATGATATGGCGGGCAGTGTTGGCTGGAATCGCTACTACAGCTTTCGGATATTTGGGTGCTGAAAATGTAATCTCCTCCTTCAGCTTTGATTTGTTCGGTGGTTCACAAAATGATAACGTCGGTTATTTGCTTATCATACCTGCCGTGATTTCCCTGATATTCGCGATCGTTCAGATTATCAAGAACGCTTGGAAACCAACCTTTTCGTTGACGATTGGCTCAAAAGGCGGTGCAAGTACACCTATTGCGATATCAGGAGCGGGAATAATTGGACTCTTAGGTATTTCTGTAGCCAAGACATTCCTGGCAACTCCAGCAGAGGATGCTGATGCTATGCTTAACGAGTTAGGCGCTGTTATTCTTGATGTGCAAACCCTTGGTGACTTGGGAATTAACAAATGGAAAGTCAACTAGGTAAACGGAGAATATATGGAAACCACCCAGCAATTCGCAGTGCTTTCGGAAAGTGAGCAAGTAGTACGTACTTACAAATGCACCAAATTACACAGGCTTTTCTTAAAACCTATTATAGGATTCCTATCAATTACCAATAAGCGTGTTGTTTACCATAGTGAAGGAAAGTCGATTGGCGGTAGCAGTGCGGTTATCTCCGAAATGCCCCTTGAAGATGTTGCTGGTATAACCTCTTTTGCAGGTAACTCGTTTAACTTTCTCCTCTTCTTTATTGTAAGTGGAGTGTTATATCTTGCGACATTTTTACTTGAATTGATTTCCAACGGTATTTTGATCAATTGGGTAATTGGAATCCTGCTTTGCATACCCTATTTAATAGCCATCCTGTTCGAAAAAAACATAATAAATCGGTCGATCCTTGAATCAGCGAAAACAAAGATTAATAATTCTTCGATAGGTGATTTTGTAAAAAGAAAAGACGACACTTTCTTTATGGGCATATTCAAAGTTTTATTTTGCATAGGAGCTCCAGTGTTAGGATACATTTTGCTTCAAGGAGTTCCATTAATAGGTTTTGTTTTATTGTTGATTGCTTATGTTTTCGTTTACCTACAATTATTTGGAAATTTTCGATCATTTAGTCTACAAATAAATTCAAGAACTTCGAAAGGTTCAGGGATTTTGATACCTGGAAATTTCATGTTAGCGTTAATCAGTGGTAATACAACAGCTGCCCAATCTGTTAATGCAGGCCCAAACGAGGATTCGGAACTAATCCTGAAGGAACTCGGTGCCTTGATCATGGATATCCAGCAATTGGGTGATTTCGGAATTGGCAAGTGGAAACAGATTAAATTGTAATATATTACAACCTTGGACTGATTTGTGTGAGGATAAGATGATGTATGATCTCGGCAGAGACCGTGTGATTTTGGCTCTTAAATCTCAACATCTCACTGCGACTCAAATCCATATTCTTTTGGATCGCTACCCAAAATTGGATGATCGGTTGGGAAAGGTAGTTGAGCAATGGTTAGTTACTCAAGAATACCCTAATGTGGAGGTTGATGGGATCTCAGCATTAGAGGTCATGCAAAAAAGGCAATGTCATTTTCTTACAGCCTTGCGAGACCTAAATAAACTACTTGATCCTACCCTGTCACCTGAGAAGCGTGAACGATGGCGTCGAATCCTTACCACTCAAGTCTACTTTGAATAGCTAGTGAGGCTCAGATGACTATGCCATTTATCCCGGGTTTGCAGCCTGATATCTGGGCTTCTACTTCAAAAGAGGCAAGAATACAATCCCTGAATGAACTAGAAGTTGTAATGGCAGCGCGAGAAAATCGTGAACCAGCGATTGTATCCAGTGAAGATTTAGGCTTCAATACATGGGGAGCTCACGGATTTGATGATCAAGGCGTTGAACGTATATATATTAGTTCAGAATGGATTGAACACTCTTCTCCTTTTCAGGCAGTTGAGACCTGCCTGCATGAAGATGAGCACGCTCACCAAGCCTACACAGTAAAAAACCCTAATTTGGCTGAAAACGATCAGCAATTACAGGATTGGAATATGAGCGAAAAAGGAGGGTATATCCAAAGCGGGGACTTTGGATACCTTGCCTATCGTTTTCAGCCTGTTGAAGACGATGCAAATGAGGTTGCCCGGTCTAAGACCGACGACCTTTTCCAAAATACTTATGGCGACAATGTTCAATATCCTGCACATAAAACAAAAAAAGAGCAGGAAAATGCTGACAACATAGAGGATGCAAAAGACAAACTTGGTGAAAATTATAAGGAAACCTCAAGAAATCTGATGGTTGAAAAATTCCTAAACCAGCATCAACAAGAAAATGTTACCGAGACCAAGAAAAATTCTCTTGAAACACAAGGGACGATAATTGTTCCACAATCCAACCTAATCGAACAATCGGATATAGAAAAACCCGAAGAACTACCATCCATGCCTGGTGCGACTTCCGAAGATCGAGCAGGAATAGAAACATTGTCAACAACGGAACTCCCTGCTATTGAAGGAAAAGAGATGACGACGGTTCCTGAATTAAAAGAAATGAATGATATGTCTCCTGAATTTGAACCACAAGAAACCAAGGATAATCCCAACGCAGAGGAAGAAGGATATAGTTACGGGTTCTTAAGATAATGGTGGAATTAAAGGGTTAAGATGACAAGTTCAATCCGGCAAGTCTCAGTTTTTGAAGGTAACGCACTAAACAGGGCATTACCAGCGTTTGGTGATTATCATGCAAATACCTTTCTGAAGGGTAAAAGTCTGGATGGGAGCCTATCCACAATTCCAATCAATGAAGACCTGCAAAGTAAACACTTGCTATTCTTGGGTGGCATTGGAATGGGAAAAACGAATGGGATTTTCCAGATTGTTTCACAATTGCGTGAAACCATGACACAAAGTGATGTCATGCTTATCTTTGATACCAAGGGTGATTTTTACTCCTCATTCTATCAAAAAGGCGATATTGTCATCAGTAATGACGATAAAGCTACTGGGAGTGATGGTCCAGATTTCTGGAATATTTTCAAAGAGATGGGTCAGACCAGTTTGGAGGAAGATTCGATTGAATTTGCGCGGTCTCTATTCCTTGAAAGAAGTCAGCGTTCAAATCAACCTTTCTTTCCAAATGCAGCGAGGGATCTATTCACTGCATTACTCGTTCATGCCTCAAGATCCGGTAATCTTCGATCAAATGCGCAATTACGAAAATTCCTGGACCAGTCTTCAGCAGCTGACATTCGAGCAGTCCTACAAACATATGAGGATCTGAAGGCAATCACGAGTTACATTGCAGATGACCGTTCGCCACAGACTCAGGGTGTAATTTCGGAATTTCAGCAGCTGATGCGGGAGATATTTATTGGTAATTTTCGTAAAGATGGAAATCTCTCGATACGTAATATCATCCGGAATAAAGGCGCAAGAATTATTTTTATTGAGTATGATCTAGGAATTGGAGGAATGTTAACTCCGATCTACAGTCTATTAATGGATCTTGCCATAAAAGAAGCGTTGAGCCGTAAAAAAAGTGAGGGAAATGTCTGGTTTATCATCGATGAGTTTCGCTTAATACCCAATCTGGAGCATATTGATGATGGCGTGAACTTTGGTCGTGGTCTTGGTGTGAAGTTTATTATTGGTGTTCAAAATGTTGAACAAGTTTTTGACGCCTACGGTGAAGCCCAGGCGCGCAATATCCTCTCAGGATTCCAGACCACAATTGCATTCCGAGTCAATGATGTAACGACACGTAATTTTGTTCAACAGCTTTTTGGACGAAACAGAAAAAAAGAAACGTACATAGCTGCAGTCCAATCCCGTGGAATTGTCGAACAAGTACGAGATGCCAACGTTGTTGAGGATTGGGAGATTTCAAATTTGAAGGTGGGCGAGGCGATAATTGGGATAGTAGGTTACGAACCATTCCTTTTCAAGTTTGACAAATTTTTCTGATGGACACCCAGAATAGTTTTATTCATTGGTACTTTCCTAGAACATAACTGCAGTACAAGCTCTCTAAGTATTTTTCCCGGTCGATTTTTTGCTGTTTGCATTTATCAGTGGTGTTTATGCAGTCTTCGGTTTAACCGTCTGGACGCTCTTCTACCGCCAGAAGAACCTGCCGCTTGTGCCGCCGGAAGTTCCAGTGATGGCTGAGGATGGCATGGACCAGTTGTAAGCAAGTTGTGAAATTTGCACCAGACTTTGAAGCAAAGCAAGTGGAGAGCGGACCTTATCGGGCGCCCTCCACTCTTTTTTAAGGTTCATTCACGAATCTCGACCCGTCAATTCAATTTCCGGTGATAAACTTAAAGGTCGCGACTATGACCGAATCCGCCGAGTTTACCC
>CAZSGL010000112.1:0-7297 GCA_964606265.1 uncultured Anaerolinea sp.
CCCCCTTGGTATGGGTCTTCCCCTGGGCACTCTCACGCACCTGGAAACCATGAAGGGGGAGCAAAATTCCCTGCTCGCGCAGTTCCTTGGTTCCCATATCCCCAAAGCTGTTCAGCGTTGCAAGAGTACGCAAGTTTGCACCAGCCGTGGTATTGATGACCATTTGCAGATCACCCATTGGAGCCCCGTTGTCAGCCAGGATCTTGCGCACCTGGGCGGGATCACCCAGGGTGGAAGCAAACGGTGCAGTTCCCGCTGTTCCGTAGGCACGCGAAGCATAGATATACAACGCGGCCAGGTCGGCTTCGACCTCGTTCACCAGCGTGCGCATGGCTTGGGCAAATTGATCGCGAAGGATTTTTGGACCAAGCCCGCCAACACCCTTTTGTTCCTCACCTTCCCAGAAGAACTTGGTGGAGCGCGATTTAGCGATCGACATCGTCGCCGGGGGAATGGTTTGAGCGCTGGGATCCGGACCGGTGGCAGCAGGGGTAATATCTGCAGCTGCCTGTGCCGGGGTAACGGGGTAAGAAATCGTTTGACCTTTGGCAGCCTGTTCCCCAGAAGCATCCAGGGTGACGGCTGGAATGAAGCCCGCCAGCTCACGCAAAACAACATCAGCGGCTTCATAAATAGTTGGAACAAGACCTGTTAAAGTGTTCGACATGGTATCCTCTCAAAAAAACGAATATGTTTTTGTATCTGAGGACCCTAGTCCTCGAGAGTTCCGCCTGAGCGGATGAATTTGGCACGGTCAACAAGACTCATCTTGTCGTACTCCGCGCGTTTGATGACCGTTGGCTGAGAGCCTTCTGGCTGCTCAACAACGGTGTCTGAAACGGGAACATAATTCTTGGCGATATCGTTGGGGCGGGTGGAATTCTGCATGGTTTCATACATTTCCACAGCCTCAGCGTGTTTTTTCTGTGCTTCATCCAGCGTGGGGCGCAGATCAACAATCGCTTTTAATTTGCTCTCTTCAGACCCTTCGGTGTACAGCTCGCTGATTTCATTGGCGATTCGCTGCACTTCCGCGTCTGCCGCTTGTACGGCGTCGAAAAAAGGCTTTAGATCAAGCATCGTGTTACTCCTTTCGTAAAATTTGATCAACTCTTTCGCGAAGAATTCGCGCCTCGCGTTGGATCTCATCATCTACGACCGGTTCGCTGGAATCCGGAGTAGCTGGGAGATTTTCTGTAATGAACGCGCCTTTCACTTGCTCAGGCACATTCGAATACCCATTCAAACAATTCAGAAAAGCTGCATTCTGCAGGACTGAGTTGAGGTTTTTCACTGGTCCGCCCACAACTTCATCCACAAATCCCAGATTCTTTGCATCCTGGGCGGTCATCCAGGTTTCATCCGTCATCATCTTGGCCAGTTTCTCAGCATCAATTCCCGTTTTCCCCTGGTAAGACTCCACAATTCCTTGTTTGATGACCTTCAGGAATTCAATGGTTTCTTTCAGGTCTTCGACCGTCCCGTATAACATGCAAGCCGGATCGTGGATCATAAAGAATGCCGTGTCCTGCATCAGGATTCGATCACCCGCTAGGGCAATATAGGTGGCTGCGCTGGCACATAATCCATCGATCCTTGTGGTTACACGGCCGGGGTAATCCACCAGCATTGCCCTGATCGCGCTGGCAGCCCACACTTCCCCGCCTCCGGAGTGAATTCTCACAGTTACCGGTCCGCCTCTTCCGATATTTAAAAGGTCAGCCTTGAATTTCGCGGGGGTAATTTCGTCTCCCCACCAGCTGTACTCGCTGATGTATCCGTAGAACTCGATCTCAGGTTCACCGCTGTCAGATTCAGCGGCATCCCTCACACGCCAGAAAGGCTCGTAAGGTTTGGCCGTCCCCTCAAAACACCGAATTGGACTATGATTTGCTTTGTTGTTTTTCATCTTTACTCCATTCACTTTCTGCATTTGATTCTTCTTTTGCTGGTTCTGGCGCGCTGATTGCCGTGATCGTGCCGTCGCCATTGACCAAAGCCATGTTCGCCGGCACCAGGTGGATATCGCCCCCATCGTAAGCGCTCATATCATCTTTCTCGCGCCCTTCGTTCGGGGTCATCATGCCATTCTGAATTCGTCTTGCCATTGATTCTGCTCTTGCTCTGCTATCCATCCTCAACAATGCCTCACGGATGAACTTGAAATAAGTGTTGGGTTGTTCTGCGTTGGATAACCACCGTATCCTAGCTGCCTCTTCCCACGCCACCAGGTAGGCATCCAATGTGCCCTGGAGGTACTCGATATACTTTTGCTCATTCGAATTGAAGGCTTCTTTCCCGCGGTTCAGCATATGCTCTGGCAGCCCGAAGAAATTGCATACATCCCTGTCGGTGGCGTCAATGCTCTCAAGGAACTGGGCATCTTTCAGTTGAATATCAATTGGTGAGAATTCCTTGATCTTGTCATCAAAAACAGCCAGGCGATAGGCATTTTCTGCACTGCTGATAGATTCTTCGTAGGCATCGCGCACTTTCTTTCTTGCTTCAGCGTTCAACTCGCCATCCATCTTCACATAAGCTGCTGGCATAAATCCTTGAGAGAAAAACTTAGCTTGTGTTTTGTAGGATGCCAGCTGCCTCCCAAAAGTTTCTCGGGCAAACGTGATCACACCTCGACCAATAAACCCTGTTGCATCCGGATTGATCAACAAATGCAGTATTTCCACTGAGGGAATGTATGAGGTTACCTGGTTGCTAAAAGTATGTCGGTACCACAGGTTCCCCTGCATGTCGAACACTGGAGCAGTCTTATCTGCTGGCAGGACCAGCAATTGCCGCGGACCTTTGGTAGGGTTCCAGATGTAAGAATTGCCATAGAACAGTAACCACTCGATGGTTGCTTTCTTGAATTGGAATGGCGTCCATCCCCACAAATTTGGACTCACCTGCAGCAGGTACGCCATGTTTCTGGTAACAGGGTCTGGCTCTACTTGCTGGATGCTCCTGCCCACTCTTCGCATTACCTGGAATGGCATTTTTGCCACATCATCGGAGATGATATTCTTCGCCCGGTATG
The DNA here is from genome assembly GCA_964606265.1 of uncultured Anaerolinea sp. Lineage (GTDB taxonomy): Bacteria > Chloroflexota > Anaerolineae > Anaerolineales > Anaerolineaceae > UBA6107. The sequence goes on from CAZSGL010000112.1 coordinate 3,038, forward strand.
CAGTCGCGATAGATTGAGACTTTTGCACTGTAACCATTTCGCCAGAAGCAGACCGATAACCATAAGAAGGGGCATAGTCCGGTCTTGGAGTAGCCTGGGGATCTTCTTTGACCTTGTTGTTTGAGCTCAAAAACTCACTGATCAGGCTCATTTTTTACCTTTCACCTTTCCGATCATCAACCCAAACCCGATCATCATTACCCCGCCAAGGATCAGAGCAGCGATCACGCTCACTTGCACCACTCCCCCCAGAATTGAAATGCACCCGCCAACCACTAAGAGATCTTCAAATTGCAGTTTTTTCATATCCTCACCTGATAAGCCCCAAACACATTTACAAGAGGTCCGGACATGGCCTTGACCCGTTGCCAGTTTGGGAGCATATTCTTTGCATCTTCCACCCAGGGGGCAATGTGATGTTCCAATGGATAATGCAAGTGAGGTGCATCCTCGTACGGGTGAAAATACTTCTGCTCTCCCTGGTAACAATCCATCCCACATAAGATCACCGGATCGCAACCAAGCCAGCATGCAAACCAGGCGGCTAAATTCGAGGAGTAGAAACCAGTCCACACCGGCACATCGAACTGGATATCAGAGGTGGGTTCTGGGCTTACCTTGATTCGCTTAAAAGTTTTTACGGCTTTGGCAAGACCTTCAAAACTCTCGGGGTGGTCGTTATAGACCATGAAAGAAGGGTTGCAGAGCATCAGTGCATGGTGATTGACCGCGATCAAAACACAACCTTGCGGCAGCTTTTTCATGTCCCCAGGTAAACTTGGACCGCCTCCAAGCACTGCAGCCGGGCGGCCTTTGTATTTATCTTTGTAAGCGCTCATCAATGAGGGCATCACATTCCCCAATCAGGACTTAATATTTTTGCGCTGATATCCACTGTTCCCGTATAGAACTGCGCTCTCGCCACCGCTATGACCCATGCCACTGTGGTATCGATACGTTTTGTCCTCACCACACTTTTTCCCTTATGCTCTTTCACGAACTTGATTTGCTCATTGCCGTTTTTTGCCACACTCGCATTTCCGAAGCACCACTTGGCAACCGGGTGGGCTTCGTGAGTCATATTTCCGTTCTTCAATAATTGCTCTACCAGGTTAATTGGACCGGTCATAGCGGCAAAGGTCCCTGGAACATCGACACATGTAAGTCCTTCCTGCTCCAATTCCTGGATCAACATGGTTGCAAACGTGCGATCCAGGGGGATTTCCTTCACCTTGTACAGATCCTTCCAGATCAAGATCCGTTTTTTGACCTCGGTATAATCCACCACATTACCCTCTGTGGCAGTGATTTTGTTGTCTTTCAACCATTGGTCATAAGGCACGTGGTCATTCCGGACCCGGTCTTCCATGTTTTCTTTCGGGATAAATGGATCCCAGATCACCCGCCAATCCAACTGATCCCCCTGGGGAGGAAATACACCACACAAAGTGGTCAAGTCTGTAGTTGAGCTTAGGTCCATCCCAAGGTAACAATCCCTGCCTGCCAGGTCATTCCTGGACCACTTACCCACAGTCTGGTCGAATAGATCTAAAGGCAGCCAGGTTGTTAATTTGGTCGTGATCCACTGGTTTAGTCTTAGCCACTTGAAGAGACGTTCATCCGCAGGTTTGTTTTTTGCTTTTACTGCCGCTTCCCGGAATGCCCCAATACTAATGGTATGGTCCAGGCTTGGGTTTGCCAGATACCAGTTCGCTTCGTTGTAAATGTCTTCGCCTTCATAATTGAAAACTGCCACATACCAGGTAGGGTCAACTTTTTCACCAGCCAGCAGCTCCATTGCGTAATCATGGATCTCCCACCCGATTGAAACCCGGTCCGGATCATCACCGGCCGTGGTGATCACCCACCAGATCGGTTGCTCTCGAGCATCTCCAGACCCGCTGGTCATCACATCCCACAGATCGCGGTTAGGTTGAGCGTGCAATTCATCGAAGATACAGCAGCTCACATTCAGGCCGTGTTTGGTATAAGCCTCTGCAGACTCGACCTTATAGATCGACCCGCTTCTTATGTCCTCGATCTCTTTTCTGGATTCGGTAATTCGCGCCCGTTTCATCAGCGGCGGAGCCTGAAGGATCATGTCCTTGGCCACGTTATAAACCAGAGAAGCTTGTGAGCGGTCTGCAGCGCAACCGTAGATCTCACCGTTCATCTCACCATCTGCAAACGTGTGGTACAAAGCCGCACCTGCAGCAATCTCGCTCTTCCCATTTTTCTTGGGTACTTCGAGGTAGACAGTCTTGTACCGCCTGGTGCCATCCTCTTTGAGCGTGCCGTACACCTCCCGGATGATCTTCTTTTCCCAGGGGAGGAGGGTAAAAGGTTGACCATGAAACTTACCCTTCGTATGCTTCAGGCTCTCAAAGAACCGGACCGCCCGGTCTGCATGCGCTTCACTGAACATCAGCGCACCGCCCGTGCATAGGATGAACATTGCCAAAAGGATTGGTAAGAAGATTTTTCTCATCTGCCATCACCCGATCCACCATTTTTTGCAAACTCATTCACTGATTCATCGAGTAGCTGCTCAAATTCATCTGGTACTTCTGGAGCTTCCTTTTCCTTCGGAGCCGCACCGGCCCGCGCTCTCGGTGTGAGGTACAAGGATTGCCGGAGCTTGGTAAGCAGATCCCGTTTCCTGTCTGCCCGGCTGTCGATCTTGATGATGCCATCCATAACATCAGAAGCCTTCGAAGCCATTTTGGCTGCTTCGATCCACTCCGCTTGAGCCTTCAACTCTACAACACCCTTCATCATGGTTTCAAAGAAAGTCATCGCGGCTGCCCGGAGCTCATCCATTTCCTCGAGCTGTTCCATTAGCATGCAGTAATCGATCAGCAGATCCATGTCCAGCCTGGTGATCACCACAGCTTCCAGGCTGTCGAATTCCCTGAGCATCCTTCGCCATACCGCAGCGGCCTTGGGGTGGTCCTTCAGCCTTGCCGGCTCGAGGGGTAGGGAGCGCCTGGATCGCAGCAACTCTTCCTCTGCTTTTCTCTTTTCCGTTTCCGACTTTGTCGAGTGCCGGGTGTGTAAATCCTGAGGTTTACGGGCTGGCATGGTTAATTAACTGAATTCTCCACATTGGGAATTAATTTCGTGCGGATGACCCTGTGCGCTGTTCATCCCCCTGATGGAAACTTTTTTAGCCCCCCTCCCCTCCGAAGAGAACCCAACTTCACCAGCGGTCTTCCTGGAATGGCAAGAGTGACACAAGGATTGACGTTTCCCGAAGAAGAACTTGATCGGATCGCCATGATGTCGCTCAACATGATCAACGTCCGTTGCTGGCGTGTATATGTTTGCGCGCAAACATTCTGCACACCAGGGTTCCTTGGCCAGTTGAAGTGCTCGAATGGATTTCCAGCGTCGTGTCCCGTACAAACCCTGGGATGCCGTGTCCCTTACCACTGGGACCATACCCTTGTGTGAATCGCAAAAGCCTTGATCAACAAGGCTTGAGCATCCCGGATATTTGCAGGGTTTTACGGGGTTTTTGGGCATTATCCGCCACCAGCTGCCTTGATTGCATTAGGGATCAAGTCGGTGAAGACCCATATCAGAATGCCAATGATCAGCGTACCGGCAGCTCCACGGACCCACTTCATTGACCCGATGATCTCGACCATATTGTTTTCAAGTACCTTCAATCGAGTCTTCGCACCTGGTACCCCATTTCCATTCATCCATTCAAGAACGTCTTCAATGTCCTTACAAGGAACAACATGCCTATCCATCCGTGTTGAGACTCCACTGGGATTTGGCATGTTGTCACTCAACAGTTGGTTTCACAAAATAACGCTTCACCAGGTCGTGCAGGTAATTCGCCCCTCTGCCTATAGCTGCCCCCGTAAGGATTATCCCGAAGGTCGTGGTGGCTATTCCTGCTTTCACATACAACCCGATTAAGTAAATGAGATCGAACCGATATACAAAGGCACCTAGCACGCCAACACCCATCGCGACATACATCAGTGTCCATTTGTACGGAGTGATCCCCGGAACGTGATCAAACAACGCGCCAAAGAGATACTCGACCAATGATTCCACCAGGAAAGCCAACAAGAAAATCACCAACAGGATCGCTCCAACACTTAGCTCAACGTTCATTTCATCCTCCATTCGATTTGTTTGTGGGATTTGTGGAGTTAAAACAAAAACGCCCGCATCCGCGGCCGTCTCGAAAGACCGTGAATGCCGGGCGGTAAACTCCAGCGCTCCCTATTCGTATTGTATATT
>CAZSGL010000113.1:0-7264 GCA_964606265.1 uncultured Anaerolinea sp.
TAAAAGCACGCATCATATTCAAGCGTCTTTCACCTACACGCATCAACTCGTCCAGCGTCACATCCCAACCTGTAACGGCTTTAACCATATCCAGAGTCTCCTGGGGACCAAAGAGAGTCCAAGCTGGACCAAATACAAACTGGCACAGGGTAAGCGTATCCAACATACTGTAGAAGTACTGCGTGAGATAGGCAAAGCGCACTTTTTCAGGACCAAAATCACCTGCAGGCGGCGGGTTTGTGAGACCGATCATTGCCAGGCGTTTGAGGTATAAGTCAGATGTGCCTTCTTCGTACATCCAATCGTGTTCACTGGATTGGTGATCAGCCCCGAAGGGATTGACCGCATAAATGAGTGCCAGTGATTTTTTTGTTTGCGGCATGTGCATGGGGGCTTCTTCGTTTTTAACTGTGGTCAGGCACATTTTGGCTTCAGGACCAAAAACCTCAGCCGCCCTGGCGGAGCCTTTTGCCAGTATGCGACCAAATGGCGTGGAACAATTAACGATCTCATCCAATACCTTTAACACCGCATCGGCATCACCAAATTTAAGCAGGATGCCGCCAGTATCCGTAGTGGTGATGATCCCTTTTTCAAAACACTCGATGGCGAACGCAATGGTTGCACCGCAAGTGATGGAATCAACACCGTATGCATTGCATACTTGATTCGCCAGGGATACAGCTTCAAGGTTGTTGAGCCCGCACATGGAACCGAAGGAACCGAGAGTTTCATATTCTGGTCCGCCATAGTAAGGGTCAATTGCCGTTCCTTTGTATTCTGCCTCGATGACCCGTTTACAACGCACGACACAGGAAAAACAGGTATCACGTTTCTTTACGATAGTATCCAGCATGGTTTCGCCGCTGATGGCTTTGGCATCCTCAAACGATGCTTCGCTATAATTGCGGGTAGGTAACGAACCCAACTGGTCTTGCGGGATGACCACACTGGCGGTCCCCAATTCAGCAATCCCGATCATATCCGGGTTCGTCTTCATGTCAGCGACACCGAGTTTGGCAAGTTCCAGCAACTTTTGAGGATCGGCGAGTTTAACCTTTTCAGTACCGCGGACGACCACAGCCTTAAGATTCTTGGACGCCATCACCGCGCCCATGCCGGTACGTCCGTTGTTGCGATTAGCCATGTTGATGATGCTGGAGTATAGAACACCGTTCTCTGCAGCCGGGCCAATCTGCATCACCTGGGCTTTAGGGTCGCCTACCTCTTTTTTGATAATCTCATCGACTTCGCGGGTTTTAAGACCACGCAGATGCGTTGCATCATGCAGCGCTGCAACACCATTGATGATGGAAAGGTAAACTGGTTTGGGAGACCTGCCACGAATGACGACGCCGTCAAAACCAGCGAATTTAATTTCAGCCGGGAAAAAACCACCAGCCTGGGAATCTCCAATTCCACCTGTCATTGGACTTTTGGCATTTGCATTGATGCGGCTTTGACCGGAAATTGGAGCACCGGTGGTTACAGATGCCATTATTGTGAGCAGGTTTTCTGGTGAGAGTGGATCTATCCCCCGCGGGACTTCCTTGAGGATATAGTAAAGGCCAAAGGCGCTGCCGCCCATATAGGTGCGGTAAAAGCTCTCAGGGGGTGTTTCGGTTTCGAGGGTAGACTGGGTGAGATTGACATGTAGAATCTTGCCGTTATAACCGTTGGGCATGGGAATCTCCTGAAATGTGACTTACTGATGTTGATGGGAGTTCTCCAACTTTTGACAATTAAAATTGGAGAACTCCTAAATTTTACCGCATGCTAGTCCAGAACGACCTCTACCACTCCTTGATTCCCCATGGGAAGCCAAAATCAGCCATGAGGTTCATGAAAGGTAGCGGATCAAAGGCTTCAGGTCCTTCAACACCGGTTTTCTTCCATACTCCGGTTTCCAGCAGTTCCATACCAATGACGGCATTGAAGGCTGTTTGCGTGACTACCACCTGGCAGTCAAACTTCTTCATGGATTCTTTGTTGTCAGCCACCTGGTAGAGGTAAACCTGTTTTTCTTTGCCGTCTTTCTTGCCTTTGACCCATGTGCCGGCGCAAGTTGAACCTTCCATCAAGTGCCCGAGGTGGGCAGGGTCCGGCAGACAGGCAGCCACTACATCACGCGGGGCGACTTCTACATTCTTTACCTTGATTGGTTCTTTGTTATCAAGGCCGAGCATGTGCAGGGTTTTTAAAATGCCGATGAATTCATCGCCAAGCCCATATTTGAAGGTAACGCGGTTGCATTTTACATAGCGCGGAACGAGCAGGACTTCCTCGTGCTCGACGTTGACGCATTCCACTTTACCAATCCCACCGGGAAAATCAAAGGTTTCCGGTTCAGAGAAGGGTGCTGTGGTGAACCATTTCTTTCCTTTTTCCCAAATGACCGGCGGATTCAGGCATTCTTCAATGGTTGTCCAGATGGAGAAATTCGGGGCAAAATCATATCCTTTAACGATGAGATTTGCACCATCACGGACACCAACTTCGTCAATTTCATCAAAGAGGTGCAGTTCGGCGTATTTGGCAAAAACATCCGCCATTCCAGGCTCAACCCCCAACCCCAGCAATGCAAGGATACCTTTTTTCTTCCATTGCTCGGCACGCTCAAACTGATAGTCCCCCAGTTTGATTCCGGTTTTATTATATGGATCCTTTTTATGGGGCTCGGACAGGGTCATCGCCATATCCATGTAATTGCATCCAGCTTCATAAGCTGCATCAAAGATGGGAACATTGAAACTGGGGTCACAGGCATTCATGATCAGGTCGATTTGATACTTCTTTGCCATCGCCACAATCATTTCTTTATTGTTAGCATCAATAAACTCGGCGGGGAATTTCTTCTTGTCCTTCAGCTTCACCTGAACTTCTTCTGTTCTGGCTTTGTTGTAATCCGCCAGGACCATCATTTCAAGCCAGGGACGTTTGGACGCGATCACTGCAATAGCCTCACCAACCCCACCGACACCGACTAATAACACCTTCATATTGTTCTCCTTTAGTAGATCAGTTTATAGTCTTACTTTTCAGGTGCATTGAGGACGTAAGGATCAACATCCGGGATACCTTTCTTGACCCATTTTTTGATGGGGAAGTAAAGGATTGCGCCGATAGCCATGGCGATGAGACTCAAGCCGATAGCTCCCTGCCAGCCAAAATCGAGCACCTGGCTGACAATGGCAAGGATGATGATCGAAAGCGGCGCCACAACGATATAGATCAAGCCAACCACTCCTCCGGGAACTCTGTTGCGCGGGAGATTTGGTTTTTTGATGCGCAAGACGACCAGGGCAAAGATCTCAGCCATCAATACCAGCATATTGAGGAAGACGTCGATGACGACCAAGCTTTGGAAGGCTGAAAGAGAAAATATCAAGTAGAAGACCCCACAAACCAGGATTGCCACCCATGGGGTGCCATACTTGGGATGAACCTTATTAAGCCACTGAGGCATCATGCCATCCTCAGCAAGCGCATAGGGTACGCGCGTTCCTCCCAAACCATTGCCGATGAACAATCCAATCATGGATAGAATTGCGGAAATTCCAACAATACCGCCGAGGAATAACGATAGATTACTGTCCTTTCCGGCGATCTTGTCACCAATGCGGTGAGCGATGGTCGGGAATTCCCAACCAAAATCGGTTGCAGGGTCGGCACCCCACTCGACGATTTGATCTTCAGTGATACCGTAATCAGCCAGGACGACACCAATACCTGCACCAGCTTCGTATTCTTCAATGCCCCACATCATGTAGCTTTTATTCTCACCAGCTCCGCCCCATAAACCTGCTATGGTAGGAATGGAATATGAAAGGATGGCAGCGACCAGCACCAGTGCCATGGCTTTGGGGTAGATCTTCTTGGGTTCTTTAATCTCATCACCGGCAGCTGTGGGCAATTCCCAACCCATGAAGTTCCACATAGCCACGTAGATACCGACACTGAGGGCTGCTAACAGGTTGGATCCGTTCACTTCCTGGCCTCCGGGCAGGAAATCAAGCCTGAGAGGCTCACCGGAGGTGATACCGGCATAGATACCAAAACCGGACATGATGATCAACGGCAGGATCATGAACAAACCCAGCCAGTTTGAAGTGAGTCCAGTCAACCTGGCGCCGCGCATATTCAGAAGTGAAACAGCGATGATGAGTACCGCTGCAACAAGCCAGGAAAGAAAATCTCCAGAAAAATCGATGCCAAAAATGTTGGCTCCATCTGATAATGCCGGGATGAAGTAGCTCAGATACCAGGCAGTCCAGATCGGGTATATGGAAACATCCACCCACGATACCACCCAGTTCATCCAGCCGGAAAGGAATCCGGTGAAGGGACCAAAGGCTTGCTTGACCCAATGGTAGTAGCCACCTTCAACCGGCATCATGGACTGCATCTCGCGCACCATCAACATATTGGGAATACTAAAAACCAGTGGGGTGACGACCATCAGCAGTAAAGCAAGCCCTGGGCCTGACAATCCAACCATTGGCTCTGCGCCGAATGCGCCGCCACAAACAGTGAAGTAGATCAAGCCAAAAAGGGGCAGTAGCGTCAACTCCCTTTTTAATTTTGCTTTTTCTGACTTCGTAAGTGCTGCGTTCATGGTTTCTTCAGTCATTATTCCTCCTCTTTTAATTTTGAAAAAGAATTGCTACCAGCAAAGTGGCGTACACCACCGGGTAACCATGAGTCACTAATGAACAAACCAATAAGGTCGAACTAGGAAACGAATAAGGGGTTTATTCTTTTATACAAAAAGAAGGGATATGCCAAACGTGGTCGTCTTTAATTCTTAGTGGAACAAAGGAAATATGGGTCTTCCTAACCCCCGGTATTTGCCCGATCACATCGGTGACGAATGAGAAGAGGTCATTATTGTTTTGGGCAAAAACCTGGATACTAATATCAGTCTCGCCTGTCGAACAAGCCACGTAACTGACAGATTCATTGGAAGCGATTTGCTGGGCGATTTTCAATACAAGGGATGGCTCGACTTCAATGAACACATCCGCAAAAACGCTTAACCCCAGGGCTTCTGCATTAATGTTTCCTCGCACACTGATAATCTTGCTTTTTATCAAGCGTTCAATTCTGTAGCGGACTGCCCTTTCGGAAATATCCCCAATTTGCTGGGCAATAGCAGAACAACTCATTCTTCCATCTTCGATCAACAAGTCTGATATTTTTTTGTCAATTGCATCAATTTTAGTCATGGTCATTCCGTTTCCGAGATTTACACATATTATAGATATTAATTCCGAAAAATACAAGAACTTCTTCTAAAATGACAATAAATTCCGTTGTTTGTATTTCGTTTAATGTCTGTTTCTTAATTTCTTACGTTTACAACGAATTGGGTACTTGACATTAGTCCGATTTTTGCAATAATAAATGTTAGGGAAAAAGGGAAAGATTCCTTTGTTTTTCCTGCTTTATCGGTATTACCACCTATCAAATCGCGTGATATCGGCAAATTTTCCAAAAATATTATCGTTTTTTACAATCTAATCCAAATCCAAGGAGGATGTAATGCCGCAAGATCTTAAGGATGCATTAGCTTATTCTGATCGTTGGTTGGAGCTCATTAAGAAACCCAGTGTTTTGGAGGCAGAGGGTAAGCAGATCATCGAAGAGAGTAAGAAAAACTTCGCTGATTACTTCAATACGAACTGGCTGGAGTACCGTAAATCTGTCACTGAAGCCGGCGACTGGGCTTGTGTAGAGTGGAATGGTCGGGGTGCACTCTTTAAAGATGTGCTCGGGCGTGAATACATCGATTGCCTGGGCGGTTACGGCATGATGGACCATGGCTGGAGCCACCCGGATGTTGTGGCTGCTGTGGCTAGCCAGCTCCAACGCACACCAATGCCGAGCCAGGAATTGATCGACCCCCTGCGCGGTGTGCTGGCAAGAATGATGGCAGACATTACTCCCGGAGACATTAAGTATTCCTTCTTCTGCGCCAGCGGTACTGAGGCAATCGAAGGAGCCATTAAACTCGCCAAGATGCACACCAAGAAGAACGGCTTCATTGTTGCCACTAAGGCTTTTCACGGCAAAACCATGGGGTCGCTCTCCATGATGGGCAAGGCAGATTACCGGCAGCCGCCTGGCATGCTTTATGCCGGACCAATCTACCATGTGCCCTATGGAGATGCAGGCGCTGTTGAGCAACAACTGAAGATTTGTGACACTGTGGGGATTGGAATAGCTGCTGTATTGATGGAACCCATCCAGGGTGAAGCTGGCGCTATTGTGCCACCAGATGACTTTTGGCCGCGCATCCGCAAAGCCACCAAGGAACATGGTGTGCTGTTGATTGCGGATGAGGTGCAGACCGGGCTCGGACGTACCGGTAAGCTGTGGGGAGTTGACCATTGGGACGTCAAGCCGGATATCATCGCGTTGGCAAAATCCCTCGGCGGCGGCGTCATGCCCATCAGCACTTTCTGTTCGACTGAAGAAATCTGGCAATGCATGATGTATCCAAATCCGTTTATCCACACCACAACCACCGGCGGTGGCGCATTAGCCTGCTCAGCGGCAATAGCTGCAATTAATGTGGTTCTTCGGGATGACTACCCGAAAATGGCTGCAGAAAAGGGTGCCTACCTGATGCCCAAACTGCAGGAGCTGGCAAAGAAGTACTCCAACATTTATGACTTTATCAGCGGCAGAGGCCTTCTCATTGGTCAGCACTTCAAGGAAGCGGAAGTGGGTTATAAGATCGCAGCCGGACTCTTCAAACGAGGTGTCCTGGTGGCTGGCACACTCACCAGTGCCCATACCATCCGGATAGAACCCCCACTCGTAATCACTTATGAGCAATTGGATGAAGTATTGAACAGATTGGAGGACACCCTCGCAGAAGTGAACAAAACCCTGTAAAAACGCCTGCAACTCATTTCTACTAAAGAAAGGAACTGAAAGATGATACTTGAAGGATACGATTATGCATGGTTGGTTGTATTGTTCATTGCGCTCTTCTTCCTCGTCCGCCTGGTGGTTGGAATCTGGGCGAGTAGAAAAGTTCAGGACAATACCGATTACGTTGTTGCCGGCCGAAGGCTGCCTATTCATATGGCTGCTGCCTCGATCATGGCAACCTGGTTTGCTGCTGAAACCCTGATGGGCGCATCGGAAACCGCATATGATTATGGTTTCCAGGGCGTAATCTTTGATCCATTCGGAGCTTCCGCTTGTTTGTTCCTCTCAGGGTTCCTGTTCGTACGGTTGATGCGGCGGGCAAAAT
>CAZSGL010000114.1:0-5677 GCA_964606265.1 uncultured Anaerolinea sp.
GCAGAAAAAATGGACGGCCGACAAATTGTACGAGGCCAACGTGGATGAATCCAGGCCAAAGCATTATGCTCTTACCATGCTTCCTTACCCATCAGGCGATCTTCATATTGGGCATTGGTACGCCATATCTCCTTCCGATGCGCGCGCACGTTTCAAGCGCATGAACGGTTTTAATGTTCTATTCCCGATGGGGTTTGATTCATTCGGACTGCCGGCTGAAAACGCTGCCATTAAACACAACATCCATCCGCGTATCTGGACGTACTCAAATATTGAGAAGATGCGCAAGCAGTTCCGCACCATGGGCGCGATGTTTGACTGGCGCCGGGAAATGGTCTCTTCGGATGAGAAGTATTATCACTGGACGCAGTGGTTCTTCAATCAACTCTATAAGCATAACCTGGCATACCGCAAGTTATCCCCGGTGGATTGGTGCCCGACCTGCAACACCACGCTGGCGCGTGAACAGGTGTGGGGCGATGACCGCCACTGCGAGCGCTGCGGCACGCCGGTGATCAAGAAAGACCTCACCCAATGGTTCTTCCACACCACGCGCTACGCCGAAGAATTGATCCATTTTAATGAAATCGATTGGCCTGAGCGTGTGCGCGTACTGCAGACCAATTGGATCGGCAAATCAGTCGGTGCATTGGTGACCTTTAAAACTGAAGCCGGTGACCCCCTGGAAGTCTTTACCACCCGACCGGATACTTTGTGGGGAGTTACCTTCATGGTGCTCGCCCCCGAGCATCCGCTGGTGCAAAAACTGACCACGCCCGACCAGCAGGCGGAGGTGGAGCAGTACATCCTTGATTCCACCCGGCAGACGGATATCCAGCGCGAGTCCACCGATAAGGAAAAAACCGGCATCTTCACCGGCGGTTACGCCATCAACCCGGTCAACGGGGAACGCATCCCCGTGTGGATAGCGGATTACGTACTGATGACCTACGGTACAGGTGCCATCATGGCGGTTCCGGCGCATGACACGCGCGATTTTGCCTTCGCGAAAACCTTCAACCTGCCGATCCGCGTTGTCATCCAGCCTGTTGGATTGGTGATGGTAGATGGCTCTGACCTGACCGACGCGATACCTGCCAGCGGCATGATGGTAAATTCAGGTCCTCTCACAGGAACGCCCGGCGATAAATCTTTTGAAGCTGCAGTGGAGTATGTGGCAAAAATTGGCGCGGGTAAACCCTCCACCAATTACCGCCTGCGCGACTGGTTGATCTCACGCCAACGCTACTGGGGGGCTCCCATCCCCATGATCTACTGTAAAAAATGCGGAGAAGTTCCAGTGCCGGATGATCAACTGCCTGTCGTGCTGCCGGATGATGTTGAGTGGAAACCAACCGGTGAGAGCCCGCTCAAACTCCATCCGACCTGGCGATTCACCACCTGCCCGAAGTGCGGCGGTGTTGCTGAACGCGAGACCGACACCATGGATACCTTCATGTGTTCCTCGTGGTATCACCTGCGCTACCTGAGTCCGGATTTTGATAAGGGACCTTTCGACCCCAGGGAATATGATTACTGGATGCCCGTGGATACGTATACCGGCGGCATCGAGCATGCCAACATGCACCTGATCTACACGCGTTTCTTCCATAAAGCCATGCGGGATATCGGTGTAACTGAAGGGCATGAACCCATGATGCAACTGCGCAACCAGGGTATGGTGCTGGGCGAAGACAATGAGAAGATGTCCAAGAGCCGCGGCAACGTGGTCTCACCGGATGACCTGGTGCAAACCTATGGCGCTGATACACTGCGCGCGTTTCTGATGTTCTTCTCCCGCTGGGACATGGGCGGACCGTGGAGCAGCGGCGGAATTGATGGTACCTCGCGCTGGATGCGGCGTATCTGGACAACAATTTTGGAGCCGATGGGCAAGGTTCAGTCAACTGACACCGGGATCAAAGGGCTGCGGCGAAAAGTGCATCAGACAATCCGATCAGTCACGCGGGACTTCGAAAAATTCGAGTTCAATACAATCATCTCCGGATTGATGGAACTGTTGAACGAGATGCAGCGGCTCAAGGGAGAGGCCTTCGGTACCCCTGCATGGACAGAGGCAGTGGAAGTTTACCTCAAGCTGCTGGCTCCCGTGGCGCCCCATATAACCGAAGAATTGTGGCAGAGAATCGGGAAACCATACTCGATCCACACGCAGGCATGGCCAAAAGTGGATGAAGTGGCGGCAGCCCAGGATGAGATCACATTGGTCGTACAGGTGAATGGCAAAGTACGCGACCGTATCACGGTTGCTGCTGATATCACAGATGAAGACGCCAAACACACAGCACTTAGCAGTGCAGTGATAGAAAAGGCACTCGAAGGCAAAGCTCCCCGCCAGGTGATCTATGTGAAAGGCAGACTGGTGAATATCGTCGTTTAGTTCAATCAATACCGGGATGGTTTAGATCGTCCCGGTCTTTGTATAATTATTGAAAATAACTCGAGTGAGGTTTAAATGCGTCTTGGCGAAATGAATTGGATGGAAGTTGAGAATTACCTGAAGAAGGATGACCGTTTGCTGATCGTACTGGGGGCAACGGAGCAGCATGGTTTTTTGTGCACCAGCACGGATGTGAAGATCCCGTTAGCCCTTGCAGACGCGGCTTCGCAGCAATCAGGGGTGATCGTGGCACCGCCATTGAACTTTGGCTGTTCATCGTACTTCATGGACTATCCGGGCACCATCAGCATCCGCGTTGAGACCCTGCTGAAAATCGTGGAAGACATGGTCCGGTCCGTCTACCACCAGGGATTCAAACGTCTCGTCATCCTCAATGGGCACGGCGGTAATACTCCTGCCAAGGTCTCCCTCGGAGAACTGGTCAATGAGTTAACCGACTTGAAAATTAATTGGTACGAGTGGTGGAAAGCGCCCAATGTGAGCGCCATCGCTGATAATCATCGCCTGAAGACTTATCATGCCGGCTGGATCGAAGCCTTTCCGTTCGTTCGCACCAGTGCCATCCCGGACACCGAAAAAAGTCCATTTGTTACCGAGAGTATCCTAAACTCCGCTGAGGTAAAACGAGCTATCGGTGACGGGGTTTACGGGGGTGTTTATAAAGTTGATGATGCCATCATGACAGAGGTTTTTGCTGCTGCGTTAAAGGATGTGCTTTTTCAACTGCAATTTGTCTAAAAGGATTTTAGTAGTACTAATTAATTGGACCTTGAACAACAGAAAAACCATTTATGAATCAATGAGCACCGGCGGAAACCACCCGCAGGTGTTTTTTGTTTGACGATTCAAATAAAGTCAGGCAAAATGGAGGTGATGAATACGCATAAACGGCTGTTGGCATTTACCTGGAAAACAGGAGCCCTGCTTCCATTAACGATATTGGCGGGTTTCCTTTCCAGCGCATTGATCATTTTTCAATCCTGGAAGCTCAGCCAGGTCATTGATGATCTTTTTCTCAATAATGTGGCATTAGCCCAGGTACTTCCGCCTCTGCGAGTGATCCTAACAATCGTATTAGTTAGGGCAGTATTCACATTTATCAACGATACCCTGGCTGGCAAACTGGCTGTGGCAGTAAAATCTGAATTACGCAGTTTGCTGTTAAACAAAATCGATCGCCTTGGACCGGTTTGGCTGAAAAGGCAAAAGACAGGTGAGATCGCTGCGACCTGCCTGCAGGGTGTGGATACGCTGGATAGCTACTTCAGCCAATTCCTCCCACAGGTAGTGTTGGCTGCTATACTGCCGCTGGCGATCCTGGTATTCGTGTGTCCGGTGGATTTGCTGACCGGGATCGTTTTCCTCGTTACAGCACCCCTTATCCCTCTCTTCATGGTATTGATCGGGCGCATGGCGGCGGGGGTTACCGCACGCCAGTGGACAAAATTAAACCAAATGGGAGATTTCCTGTTGGATTCAATCCGTGGTTTGAAGACACTGCTGCTTCTGGGCAGAGGTGGTCAACGAGTTCAGGAAATCCATAAAGTCAGCGAACAATACCGCGTCACCACCCTGAATGTGCTCAAGATTACCTTCCTTTCGGCATTTGTACTGGAAATGGTTGCCACTATCGCCACTGCCGTAGTGGCGGTCGAGATCGGTCTGCGGCTGCTTTACTCGCAGATCGGGTTTCAACAGGCTTTTTTTATTCTCCTGGTGGCTCCCGAATTTTATTTGCCCATGCGCAACCTGAGCATGCGCTTCCACGCCGGCATGAATGGTGTCTCGGCAGCGGTAAGTATTTTCAAACTTCTGGACACCATTGAAGGATTACCTCGAGCCCCTGGCGGAAATACTGAAGTTTTTCCCTGCCCGGCAGAAATTAACCGTTTTAATGTAGACCACGTTACCTACACCTATGATGGGGCAACCCGATTTGCGCTGAACGATTTCAGTTTTCAATTTGAACAAAATCATTTATATGCCCTGGTAGGAGAAAACGGTGCAGGGAAAAGTACATTATTGCATTTATTGATGCAATTCGTGCAGCCATCCTCCGGGCAGATTGATGCAGATGGTGTGAGAATCCAAACTTGGTCTGCGGAAACCTGGCGCAGGAATATCAGCTGGGTTGGGCAAAATCCAGCTATCTTTAACACCAGCCTGCTTGAAAACGTACGCCTATTTGACCAATCGTACACCCCAAAGCAGATTGAGGAGGCACTCGAAAATGCCATGCTTGGAAACTTGCTGCGAAGGATCCCTCAAGGTCTTGAGACACCGATGCTGGAATCCGGGGTGCGTTTCAGCAGCGGCGAACGCCAGCGGCTGGCGCTTGCCAGGGCATTCCTGAAGAATGGTTCACTCGTCCTTCTGGATGAACCGACTTCCCACCTGGATAGTACCCTGGATAATAAATTTGTGTTTGCGCTCAAGAAATTGGTGGAAAGTAAGACCGCCATTATGATCGCTCACAACAATGCTTTACTCCTGCTGGCAGATGAAGCGCTTGTGTTAGAACAAGGCAGTTTGGTCGAATGCGGGAAAATTACCGACCTGCTCATTCAAGATAGCCGCTTCAGCAGGCTGGTAAAAGCGGGGTCATTATGAGGAGTGTTATTCGACTGCTGCGTTTTTTCAAGCCTTACCTTGGGGAAGTCGCGCTATCCATCCTGATGGGTGTGGCAACCATCAGCGCCGGGATCGGGTTGCTGGGGACATCTGCATATCTCATCGCTTCCGCTGCCTTGCACCCCTCCATCGCGGAATTACAGGTCGCCATCGTGGGTGTGCGTTTCTTTGGCATCAGCCGGGCGGCGTTCCGCTATGGCGAACGGTTGGTATCCCACTCGGTGAACCTGCGCCTGGTTTCGTCGCTGCGGGTATGGTTCTATCAAAAGTTGTTACTGGTAAAACAGGATGACCTCTCCATTTTCCGCTCCGGTGACTTATTAGACCGCATCTTGCGTGACCTCGAAACATTGGAAAACTTTTATGTGCGTGTCCTTTCGCCGTTCATCGTTTTCATTGTCATTACGACAGGCGTCAGTTTATTCGCTGGTAAATTTGATGCCCAATTAGGCTGGATCCTGGCTTACGGATTGTTGATCACTGGTTTGGTGCTGCCAATTATTTTAATTTTCCTCACCCGGAGGACGGCGCAAAATAATGCCCGATACAACTCGGAGCTCACAGCAACACTGGTTGAATCATTGACAGGTTTGGAGGACCTCCAGGCATTTGGGACAAGCCATA
>CAZSGL010000114.1:5777-7154 GCA_964606265.1 uncultured Anaerolinea sp.
AGGATGTCAGTTTTCATCGGGGAGATGAAGCAGATTTCATGCTCGAGCACATTTCATTCGATTTGAAGAAAGGGAAGAAAATCGCCATAGTTGGTCCGAGCGGTGGGGGTAAATCCAGCATGGTTGATCTGATCCTCAAGTTTATTGCGCCGGATAGCGGAGGGATATTTTTGGATGGTGCAGACATCCGAACGCTGGATAACGAATCCGTGCGGAGTCAATTCGGAGTCCTAGCCCAGGATGGCTATTTATTCAACTGCAGCCTGCGGGACAACCTGCTTTTTGCCAAACCTCACGCAAGTGATAAAGAAATTTGCAGCATCCTCGCCCGCGTCGGACTGGAGACCTGGTTAACCGCGCTGCCGCAAGAATTGGGCACCTGGTTGGGGGAGAGGGGGACGATGGTCAGTGGGGGAGAACTGCAGCGCATCCTTATAGCGCGATTAATGCTGCAGGACCGGTCTTTCTTAATTCTCGACGAACCCATGGTTAACCTGGACGCGTATATCAAGCGCGGTCTGATCCAAATGCTCCTCACAGAATTTCCACAAGCGGGAGTGCTTTGGATCTCGCATACCTATTCATCCATGGAGTTGATGGATGAAATTCTTTACCTGGAGGATGGCAGGGTCATTGAGAGGGGAGATCACGAATCGCTGCTTACCAGAAACGGGAAATACGCAGCGGTTTATCACCTACAGCAGGGAGCACAGATTCTCTAGACCTAAAAAAATAAGTATACAGAGGAAGTATTTTAATCTTCTGCGGCAGCCATTATGGCTTTTTCAGAGATTGCGCCCAGGCGAAGAATCACAGGGCTGTCCCCGGTGCAATCCACAACAGTTGAGGGAATTCCTCCCGGGCAAACGCCGCCGTTTAAAATCAAAGGTACCCTGCCATTCAATTGATCGAATACGTCAATCGCAGATTGTGGATTGCTGCCGCCGGATAGGTTGGCAGATGTTGTGGCGAGAGGCCCAAATGTACGCAGCAATTCCAATGCCACCGGGTGATCGGGCATGCGAATACCGACATTTTTTGTGGTGGAGATCAGTTCGGGCAGGTTGCTTTTGCGGGGGACGATCACCGTCAGCCCGCCAGGCCAGAATTTTGCGATGAGTTTCTTGGCACACTTGGTCATGTGGTCAGTGATCAATTCAGCCTGATCGAGTTCACCGATCAGTATGGACATGGCTTTATTGGAATCCCGACCTTTTGCTTCAAACAGCTTAATGATCCCGGGAGCGTAAAAAGCGTCGCTGCCCAGCCCATATACCGTGTCCGTGGGGAAGGCAATTATCTCCCCTTCTCTGAGCAAGGCAACGGCAGACTCAATGGCAGCGGGTTTTTCAGCAGGCAGGATCAAAGTTTGCATAT
>CAZSGL010000115.1:0-6992 GCA_964606265.1 uncultured Anaerolinea sp.
AGTTCAGGAAGGGAAATATCCGCAAGGAAAATCATGGCAACGAGGAACCACGCCACCAGGAACACCACTTCACCCGCCCCGCCAAGTGTATCTAATAAGAGCAAATCGATCCCGGCACCGATCATGCCACCACCTTTGCCGGCTTTGGCAGAAATCAATCCGCCGCCTTCAAAGAAATGGAACCATGTAAGGATGTTGAGATAGAGCAGAATAATGCCGGCAGTCCGTCCACCCGAAATATGAGGGAGCTTGTCCATCTTCCGCATCACGAGGTAAACCCCTAGAACGATGAAGCCCACCGGGATGATAAACCCACCTAAACCGGCGATTTGGGCTGTCGCGATCGCCACCCAGTTCGTAAGCGCTCCGTTCTTGCGCGCGAATAAGGCTACAAAACTAAGCAGCCCAACAATGATCAATAGACCACCAATGAAATTTAACTTCTGGTCAGTAGTTAATGTGGAGGAAGAGTGCCTGCTCGAACTTTTACGCCCACGGGAGGATTGTGAAACACTTTTTTTGGTAGACCTCGAGCGGGAATAAGTTGGTTTGGCCATTAAAGCTCCCTTTGAGAGCAGATTTAATACAACCCTCAAGAAACTGGTTGCAGTTTTTATACCATTGTATCATTGCGAAAGGGGATTGATCGCAGAGAGTGCAGAATTCCAAGTCCGGAGAGTTACTTTAGTAATTCGATGGCTTTTGCGAGGATTCGATGCGTGGATTCAAAGGCAAGCGATGGAAGATCATCCAGGGGGAACCAGGCAGCATCGCCGGCGTCGTCACCAGCGAGGAGATCTCCCCCCACCTGCTGGACAAGGTACACCAATAAAATATCGGAACCGCGGGGATGCTCGCGACCGGAAAGGACATCAATCAGCCTGGTTACCCTGGCGTCGAGCCCCGTCTCCTCGCGAACTTCGCGGATTACGGCATCTTCAGGCAACTCGTGAGCGTTGATGAACCCGGCTGGCACTGACCAGGATCCGGATTGTGGTTCCATGGTGCGTTGAACCAGGAGAATATTACCGCCGCTTAATATCAAAGCAGCGCAGGCTACTTTGGGGTCTTCAAAATAGATCCAACCGCAGGACGGACAGGTTAAGCGCTGCTCACCTGACTGAAACCGGGGCTGTAGGCGGGAAGCGCATTTGGGACAAAAAGTGTATGAATCGTGAGAATGCAAATTACCGCCGGCGCAGCAGGAGTGCCAGACCAGCGCTGACCAGGGCAACCAAACCCAATCCCGTCATCAGGAGGGTTGCTGGGGGAAATTGCTCAAAGAATGACACGCGGTATTGAGAAGTATCCGTTAAATAAGTACCCCGTGACTTTTCATCAGGGATGCCGAGAATCATTGTGGATGGGTCTGCCTGCCGCAGCGGTTCGGTTGTGAGCGTTTCCGGCGTACCGGTCGGGCTGGTAGCCGGGTCGGGAGATGGGGCTTCCGGAGATTCCATGATCGTAGTCGAACTAGGAAGTCCTGAACCACCTGCTCCCCCTGGACCATCAGGAGCGCCACCACCGATACCAATCTGACTGTTGGGATCGGCACCACCGCCTCCCATGCCATAAGCGCGCGGGGGATCCCACAGGATGATCATGGGCGTTGCTGCAACTTCAACACCAGCTTTTTGAGTGAGCGAGGCGTCGTTTGCCACAGGAGCCATCTCCGGTGCAGCAGCCAGTGAGGCGCCAAGACGCGGCAGAATGGAAGTTCCTGCGAAAATCACCACCAGCAGGAAGGTGGACACCGCCGAAACTAATCCCCAGGCAGGTTGGAAGAACTGGCGTTTAGCCGTTTTTTTTACCCGTTCAGGGGTGAGCATGAAATTATGTGGTGCTCGAATCTTTGGCAACGACCGAAGCATGCGTTTGGTGTAAGCAAGTTCTTGCGATGTGCGTTTGAATTGTTCGTCTGAGAGGAGGCGCTTCTCGACCCGCTGCAAGTCGGATTGGGTCAGTTGACCATCCAGGTATGCAGATAGGAGTAAATAGTCCTTTCGAGAAAGGTTTTCAGTCATCTTGTGCCTCGCTATTTAGACGAAATTGATCGGGCAGAAGTTCCTGAAACCCCTGAAGACAATCGCGCACTTTTAAGCGTGCACGTGCAAGACGGCTCTTGATGGTGCCCAGTGGGGTGGAAACGCTTTGCGACACTTCCGCATAATCCAATCCCTGCACATCCACGAGGATAATGACAGACCTGAATTCCGGCGGGAGCTGTTCAAGGCAGTGTTGGAGCGCGTGCTCGAGCTCTGCCTGTTCCATGGTTGATTCGGCTGAAGGATCATTAGAGGCTAACCAGGCAGCAGAATCATGTTCCTCTTCGTCCTCGTTGACCGGCTCAAGGGGCGTGGTCGGACGCCTTTTTTGCCGGCGGAGTTCATCGTAACAACCGTTGGTGACCATGCGCATCACCCAGGCTTTAAATGAACCGCCGCGGAAGGACCCCAGGTTGTTATAAGCGGATATAAAGGCATTTTGAACAGCGTCTTCCGCCAGGTCTGGGTCATTGAGCATGCGGCAGGCTACACTATAAGCCAGATCCTGGTATACCAGAATGAGCCTATTGAAGGCGTCCAGTTCCCCTTTTTGGGCAGAAAGTATCAGCGCGGATTCATCCATTTTTTTAAACCCCGATAATTGTAATCCAAAGTACCAAAAAATACTTACCTTGACATTGACATTTGCATGGGTATAATCGAATCAACAGACCCACTCGGGGACTTGCGTTTGACCGAATCCGCAGAGAGCTGGCGGATGGTGAAAGCCAGTGATTCTCACAAGCGCGTTCCACCCCGATCACCTGTAACAGGTGGTCTGCTTTCGCAGGGGCAGCCATGCCGTAAGAAAGCCGGAAGCGCCGTTACCGCTCAACAAGACTCAATCACTGAGTGAATGCAGGTGGCACCACGGGCGCCCCTCGTCCTGCAAAGGATAGGGGCGTATTCTATTAGAGCGAGGTGCAACATGTTAGATCTGAATTTGATCCGCGAAAACCCTGAAATCGTACGCAAAGCACTGACTGACCGACAAATAGATGCGTCACCGGTGGATATTGTGTTGTCCCTGGACACAGACCGGCGCAACCTGTTAACACAGGTGGAGAAGTTGAAAGCGGAACGCAATGTTGTCTCCAAGGAGATCAGCCAGTCCAAAGACGCCGCAGCCCGGCAGATAAAAATTGACGCCATGCGCGAGGTGGGCGACCGCATTGCGGAACTGGACGAGACGGTACGCCAGGTGGATACAAACCTGCAAGCCACTCTCTCGATGATCCCCAACCTGCCGGACCCGTTAACCCCATACGGCAAAGACGAGAATGAGAATGTGGTGGTGCGCACTGAAGGACGGCTGCCGGAGTTTAGTTTCACGCCCCTGCCACATTGGGACCTCGGGACCAAGCTGGGTATTATTGATTTTGAGCGCGGGGTCAAGTTGACCGGATCACGGTTCTACATCCTGAACGGTGCCGCAGCCCGATTGCAGCGCGCTTTGATCTCCTGGATGCTTGACCTGCACATCCGCCAGGGCTACGAAGAACGCTACACCCCATTCATGGTCAAAGCAGATACATTGTACGCAGCCGGGCAATTGCCAAAATTCGTAGATAACCTTTACCATGATATTGAAGAAGACCTGTGGATGGTCCCGACAGCAGAAGTACCGCTCACCGGCATGTACATGGGAGAAATCCTGGAAGGAAACACACTGCCTCAGCGGTTCACTGCATACACCCCATGCTTCAGGCGTGAAAAAATGAGCGCTGGCAGGGATGTACGCGGGATCAAACGCGGGCATCAGTTCGACAAAGTGGAAATGTATGTGTTCTGTAAACCTGAAGAGTCAGCAGATGAGCTGGAAAAAATGCTGGCAGCGGCTGAAGCCACCTGTGCGGGTTTGGAACTACCTTACCGCATCAAGCGGTTATGCACTGGGGATATCGGTTTCAATTCGACAATCACCTACGACCTTGAAGTGTGGGCCGCGGGTTGCGGCGAATGGCTTGAAGTCTCCTCAGTCTCCAATGTGGGCGACTTCCAGGCGCGGCGGGCGAACATCAAGTACAGACCCTCCGATGGCGGCAAAACCCGGCTGGTGCACACCCTCAACGGCTCCGGGCTTGGAATGCCGCGAACTATGATCGCTGTGCTGGAAAATTATCAACAAGAAGATGGCTCGATAAAAGTACCCAAGGTGCTGCTGCCCTGGATGGGTGGAGTGGAAAGTGTTAAATAATGGAAAATATCGCGAATTCTGCCTTATTCATTTCGATACTTGCGGCAGTGATGGTCGTGGGTCTGCTGGGACTGCTGTTTTATATCATCCCCGGGCTTACGATCATCTGGGTCGCCATCCTGACCTACGGGATCATGAATGGATTCACCGTCTGGTCAGGAATCCTTTTTGGCGTCATCACCCTGCTGATGATCGGTGGAAACCTGGCGGATAACTATTTCATGGGCGAGCAGGCACGGAAAACCGGTGCAAGCTGGGTCGGGATTGTGGTAGCCCTGGTCCTGGGAGTGGTAGGCACCTTTATCCTGCCACCCTTCGGTGGGATCCTCTTCGCAGCAGTTGGAATCCTGGTGGTGGAGTGGATCAATAAAAAGAATTTCAAGGAAGCGTTAAAATCCACCGGCGGAATGTTGAAAGGCTGCAGTTTTGCTGTAGTGATACGGTTTACGATCGGTTTGGTGATGATCGGGCTGTGGGTAGCATGGTTCCTGTGGCTTAAATAAAAAACAACTCCGGCGAACGCCGGAGTTGTTTTTTAGAATTAATCTAGTGAGAAAGATAGGCTTCCGCCATGATGAGATTCTTGTCACCAACATTTTTAATCACTCCGAGGAGGGTATCCATTGAGGAGACCTCTTCGAGCTGTTCGGTGACAAACCAGGCGAGGAACTCCCGGGCGATATAATCTTTAGTGGATTCCGCAATCTCCATAAGGTCATAAATATAACCTGTAACATCCTGTTCCCATTTAAGGGAAAGCGCAACTGCCTCTTCAGCGGAGGCAAAATCCGCTTTTGGAGCAGCAAGCGCTGGTAGTACCAGCTTGCCGTTGGTTTCATTGACATAATGAAGGAACTTGAGTGCGTGCTCCTGCTCTTCAGCAGCCTGTTTGAAAAATAGTTCTGCGAGTTTCTTTAGGTACCTGCCTTCAAAATAGGCGGCAATTTGCAGATACTGGTTCGAGGCTTCCATTTCACGCCCGATCTGGGCATTAAGGGCATCGTTTAATTTTTTAGTGATTAACATTATTTTCTCCATATTTTATAAATTTTATCTTATTTCTAGTATAGGAGAAAAATAAAAGAATTTCGTTAACAATTCAAGCTATTTTGTTTTTTCGCGGGTTAGAACCACCTGGTACAAAACGATCGAACCAGCCACAGCAGCGTTCAACGATTCAATCTTACCGTGCATCGGCAACCTGAGTAGAAAATCACATTTCTCGCGTACAAGCGAACGCATGCCTTCGCCCTCGTTGCCCACAATGAGGGCAATTGGTCCGTCAAGGCGAACCTGCTCAACAGGTTTTGAATCAGTGCCACCGTCGAGACCGACCACCCAGGCGCCTGCCTGCTTGAATTCTTCGACTGCCTGCACAAGATTAGCCTGCGCGATGAGCATGTGTTCGCTGGCACCAGAAGAGGAGTTGACAACCGCAGGGGTTACCTCGGCAGCGCGGTGCGGAGGGATGACCACCCCGTGCACACCAGCGGCTTCCGCGCTGCGCAGGAGAGATCCCAGGTTTTGCGGATTTTGAATCATATCCAACAGGAGGACAAACAAGTCTTCATTGTTGGATTTTGCCCGTTCGGTGATATCCACCAGGTTCACATATGGATAGCGGCTGACCTCAAGGGCTACGCCCTGGGGGTTGTCCCCCATCTTTGCCAGGCGTTCCTTGGACACGCGCTCAATGGGACATTTACGGGAGGCTGCCATTTTTTGCAGCTCAATAATACGGCCTTTCTCTTCAATTCCCGTGGCGAGTAAAAGTTTGAACACTTCACGCCGACGGGCTTGGAGTACTTCCATCACCGCATTGCGGCCAATAATCCATTCTCTCATATCACCCTAATTCCAATGCCAACTGGTGCCGTCTTTGCTATCCTCAAGAATAACGCCAAGTTCAGCGAGGCGGTCGCGGATGCGATCGGATAATGCCCACAACTTGTTCTGGCGTAATTCCCGGCGAATTTCCATGAGGAGATCAATGATCTCATCTGCTTTCTGATCACCTGCTTTTTTTACCTCCAACTGAAGACCAAGGACAGAGGTCAATTCAAGGAGGGCAGTTTGAGCCGGCTGCAATTGGGCAGCGGTGGAGCCATCAGCGCGCGCCTGGTTAATGGCACGCACGAGTTCATAGAGTTCTGCCATCGCCCCGGCGGTGCTGAAATCATTGTCCATTGCGGTTACAAAACCAACCCGGGTTTTTTCGATTTGCGCTTGCAGATCAAGGACTCCTTTTTCAACGAGCCCAGAGGCTGCGGGTAACGCGGGTTTCAAGGTGGAGCGCAGACGCTCAATGCCTTTTTCAGCCTGCCCGAGAATTTCATTTGAATAAGTGAGCGGATTACGGTAACCGGAGGTTAATACCATCATGCGCAGGGATTCGGCAGTATGGCTGGCGAGGAATTCTTCGATGGTCACCAGGTTACCAATGGATTTGGACATTTTTTCGCCGCTTAACTGCAGCATGCCATTGTGAATCCAGTAACGCGCAAACTGCCTGCCAGTGAAGGCTTCGCTTTGGGCGATCTCGTTTTCATGGTGCGGGAAGATCAGGTCGTTGCCGCCGCCGTGAATGTCGATCTGTTCACCCAGGTGGTTGAGGTTCATGGCAGAGCATTCAATATGCCATCCGGGTCTCCCCTTCCCCCACGGACTATCCCAGGAGGGTTCACCAGGTTTAGCGGATTTCCATAAGGCAAAATCCATGGGGTGCTGCTTGCGTTCGTCCACTTCGATGC
>CAZSGL010000116.1:0-6965 GCA_964606265.1 uncultured Anaerolinea sp.
TGGCAACGCAAAAGATCAGCCCACCGAGAAAACTGGTGGATTACTACGGCGAACCGCTTGATCCCAGCTTGAAACTCAACCTCGGTACACTTCCGATCAGGGATGCCTTCCGCAAGATCACCAAGGAAGAAAAAGAAATTACTTAGCAACTCAAAGGTTTGAAACCAAAACCATACTACAAAATTGGCGTCCAAGGCAATCAAGCATTGGACGCCAATTCCTCTAAATAATGGTTATGAAGTAAAATCAAATCACCTTTTGGATTGAGGATTTTAGATGGCTATTGATATAAAATTCGTTCTGCTGGTTTTTGCGATCATTTTCCTGGTTGTCCTTTTAGTAAGCAAAGCCGTAAAGAAAGTAAGAAAAGACCGCCTTGCTACCATTCCGACCAGCACAAAGCCAAGTTCCAGTCAGGAAAATAAATTGACGGAGGAACAGTTCCAGAAAACCTGGAAAAACCTCTCGTATTTATTGCTTGTGGCAGCAGCTGGAAGTCTTTACATGGTTTATACGGCAGTCAGGAGCGCGCTTGACCCTCAGATGGCTCCTGTGTCTATTATTTACTGGGTAGACGCCGTATTCAGCCTGGCAGCAGCAGTGACTGCGTTTTTTATCTGGAAGAATAAAACAAAAACGATGGTGATCATCTATTTCTTGTTTACATTAATCCCCATCCTCATGTTTATGTCGATAAAAGGGACCCCTTTCAAAATAAGCGCTTTGATCCACCTGTTTCCGCTGATTCTCCTTTATTTTGTATTGAAACCGGTTTGGAGTAACCTGGAGAATTAGATCCATTGTGCAAACTAAAAGACCCTCTGGTATTTCAGAGGGTCTTTTTTGATTGACAATCTAGATAATATTAGATATAGCCTCTTTGAAAACCTTTGTATGGTAATCGATCTCCTTTTCCGTGATATCCGGGGCGATTAACGCCATATTATGAAATGGGGTCATCAAGATACCCCGGTTCAAGGCAACCAGATGCATATAGCGGTCGAGGTCAGCGTCTACTGCAGCTTCAGCTTCGCCTCCGTTGCGCGGCAGGCTTTCACAGAACCAATACTCAGAGCGACAACCCAGGCGGTTGATCACCCAGGGAAGTCCAAAGTCATCGATGACCTTCTTCACCTCTTCTGCAAAACGTATCGCCAGAGGGATGGTATGGGCAAAGGTTTCTTTATTGAGTGTATTCTCAAGCGTTGCGCGCATGGCCGCCAGGGAAAGTGCATTCCCTGCCAACGTGCCACCGATCCCTCCCACATCGGATTCATCTACCTTGATGCTCTTCGAGACAAGGTCGCCAACCTCCTCTGAAAGACCATAGACCGCAGCAGGGATGCCGCTGCCGATCGTTTTTCCCACGGTCAGGATGTCGGGTTCCAGCCCCATTTCACCGGTATAACCGCCAGGACCGGAGCACATGGTATGGGTTTCATCAATGATGAATAGTGTGCCATATTTCCTGGTCAACGTGCGTAATGCATCGTGGTACCCGGGGTCGGGGTGGATGATGCCGATATTCGTCATCACGGGTTCCGCGAGCACACAGGCAACATCTCCCGGAGCCAACGCCTGTTCGAGAGCGGGGATGTCATTCCACGGAATAACACGAGTGGTAACCACCGGGTTAACCTGTGGGCCAATAGCCCCGGGACGTGGTCCGGGGATGCCGTCATTAATGGTGATAAAGGATTCATCAACTGAACCGTGGTAGCAATAGTCAAAAACCAGCACATAAGGACGTTTGGTGATGTGCCTTGCCAAGCGGAGGACGAAGCGGTTGGCATCAGTAGCGGTGAGAGTCGTTTGCCAGTACTTCAATCCAAAACGTTTTTGCAGTTCTTCGCCCACCCAGATGGCATCTTCTGTGGGAAGCATGAAGGTAATACCTTTTTTCAACTGCTCAGCGATGAACTGCATTGGTTTTTCCGGGGAGTGCCCGACCATTGCCCCGGTATCTCCGAGACAAAAATCGATAAAGTGCTTTCCATCTTCACACGTGAACGCAGCTCCTTTTGCTTCCCTGACAAACAACGGAAACCCACCTGCCCAACGCACCATCCAATTCATGGGAACACCGTCCAGCAGGCAATTTTTGGCGCGTTCATAGAGGTTGTGACACCTGGGGTGCTCCGCCTTAAACCTATCGGTTTCAACCTGGAGCATATCACTAAGTTTTTTGCGATTAATCTCAGCCATATCCCTCCACTCCTTGACACTGTATTGTATGATTTTCAATAAAATTATAGTCAATCTAGATTTATAACGCAAAAATGGAATGCGCTCTTAATTTATTGTAGAATCCCTGTTCCTTCAGATGCTTTAGTCAGGTATATGCTGGGTGTGATCCCGGTGCCTCTTTGAAATTTCTCCTTCAACAGGGCAGCGAATTCTTCCTTTTTTTCTGTTTTCACCAAATTTACTGTGCAGCCGCCAAAACCAGCGCCGGTCATGCGCGCTCCCATGCAGCCATCCAGAGATTGGGCAATTTCAACCATTGTATCGAGTTCGATACAGGATACCTCATACAAGTCGCGCAGGCTGGTATGGGATGCCACCATACACTTACCAAAAGATATGGTGTCGCCAAGTTCCAGATAAGTTCGTGCCTCCTGAGTGCGCTGAATTTCTTCAATAACATGGCGAGCCCGTTTTTCGATCAATTCAGGGAGTGATTGTGCGTGCCGGTCAAATTCCAGAATGGAAACATCGCGCAATGATTTTATCGCAGGCATTTCATTTTTCAATAAGCGAACCGCAATTTCACACTCTGACCGGCGGATGTTGTAACTTCCACTGGTCAGTTTACGACGCACTGTGGTATCTGCAATAACGATGGAAACATTTTCCGGAAGAGCAACAGTTTCCCAAACAAGTGAACGGCAGTCCAGGTACAACAACCGATTTTCCGCCCCGCAAGCTGAGGCGAACTGGTCCATGATGCCGCAGTTAACCCCCACATATTCCGTTTCGGCTTTCTGGCATAATTGGGCGCGTTCCATCAACTCCATGTGCCAACCGCCAAGGGTTTGCCAGGTTGTCAGAAAAGCCATTTCCACAGAGGCAGAAGAACTTAACCCAGATCCACGCGGCAAATCAGATGCAAAAAACGCATTAATCGGATGGACTGGTATTCCCCTCTGTAACAACGTAAGCATCACTCCTGCCGGGTACAGACCCCATTCCGGTAGAGGAGAATGGTCACTTTGTGTTTTTGTGGTTATCGATGCGTTATCGATGGTAATCACTTCACAAAAATCAAGCGCCACCAGTTGGGAAACGGATTCAAGTGATGGCGAAAATGCAACATATGTCGCGAGGTCAATCGCAGCCGGCATGACGAACCCATCGTTGTAATCCACATGTTCGCCCAGCATATTCACCCGCCCCGGCGCGCGGGCGATGTGTTCTGGAGCACTTCCAAACCTCTCCTTGAATTGTCTTTCGATTTGAGCGATCAACTCGTTGTTATATGTGGACATTCATTCTGAGACTTTTTCTTTCTGCCAGGGACCCGGGCGGATTTTTTCATCATGTTCGGTGAAATTCAATCCATTAAATAATTCTATCATCTCTGAATAAATGGAAAGAAAAACCTCGTAAGAATTGATCCTCACGAGGTTTTATTTGTTATTGTGAAATTAATTACAATTTTTTTTGAATATCTGACTGTGCGCGCGCGATGAATTCAGATATTTGCATGGGACCGGGGTTTTCACCATTGCGAAGACGCAGCGCAACCAGGTTATCTTCCTGTTCTTTATCGCCAATGACGAGCATGTACGGGATTTTCTGGTTCTGGGCGTCGCGGATCTTGGAATTCATTCGCTCACCTCTGTCATCAAGCTCAACGCGCAATCCAGCGGCTTTAAGTTCCTCTTTGACCCTGGCGGCATATTCCAAGTGGCGATCAGCTATGGGAATAATGATCGCCTGCACAGGATTCAACCACACCGGGAAGGCTCCAGCGTAATGCTCGATAAGCACGCCGAAGAAGCGTTCCAGGCTGCCCAACAGGGCACGGTGCACCATGTACGGACGGTGCGGCTGACCGTCTTCGCCGATATAGGAGAGATCAAAGCGTTCCGGTTCGTTAAAATCGAACTGGATGGTGGAAAGCTGCCATTCACGCCCGATGGCATCCTTGACCTTGAGGTCGATCTTGGGACCATAGAACGCTCCACCGCCTTTATCCACCTCGTAATCCACGCCTGCGCGTTTCAGTGAGGCTTCCAAGGCTTCTTCAGCGGCCTGCCACTGTTCCGGTTCGCCCACTGATTTTTCCGGTTTTGTGCTCAGATAAGCCTGGATCTCAGAAAAACCAAAACTGCGCAGGATGTGGAGGCTGAAATTCAATGTGAAATCAATTTCATCCGGCATCTGGTCTGGACGGCAAAAGTGATGAGCATCATCCTGCGTAAACCCGCGTACTCGCATCAAGCCGTGCAGCACGCCACTGCGCTCGTATCGGTACACTGTACCTTCTTCAGCATAACGCAGGGGCAGGTCACGGTAGGATCGCAGGGCACTTTTATAGATGTACAAGTGGAAGGGGCAGTTCATGGGTTTCAGGTAATACTGCTGCCCGTCGATATCTACTGGAGAATACATGTTCTCTTTGTAAAACCCGAGATGACCGCTTGTCTCCCAAAGCTGCGCTTTACCGATATGCGGAGTGTAGACAAAGTCATAGCCTGACTTTTCGTGCTCCTCGGACCAAAAGTTTTCAATGATCTTGCGCATCTTGCCACCTTTGGGGTGCCAAAGGATAAGACCTGCGCCGATATCTTCATGGACACTGTATAAGTCCAGGTCATGCCCTACCTTGCGGTGATCGCGTTTTTTGGCTTCTTCAACGCGCCAAAGGTAGTCTTTGAGTTCATCCGGTTTGCTCCAGGCGGTACCGTAGATACGCTGCAGCATGGGGCGTTTTTCGTCCCCGCGCCAGTAGGCTCCCGCAACAGACATCAATTTAATCGCCTGGGGATTAATTTCGTTGGAACTGGTGATATGCGGTCCCCGGCACAGGTCTACAAATCCGCCCTGGGAGTAAATTGAAATCTCTGGCTTTTCTGCGACGGGGTTACCGTCCTCATCCATTTTGCCTTCTTCGAGCCCGGCGATCAGTTCCAGTTTGAAGGGTTGATCCTTGAAGAGGATCTTGGCCTCGTCCGCAGAGATAACCTTGCGTTCAAAATTAATCTTGCCCTGGATGATGCCGCGCATGCGTTTTTCAATAGCTTCCAGATCCTCAGGGGTTAAAGGACGCGGAAGTTCGAAATCGTAGTAAAAACCATCTTCAATTGGAGGACCGATTGCCACCTTGCCGTCAGGAAATTTTTCCAATACTGCCTGCGCCATGATATGCGCTGCAGAGTGCCTGATACGGTAAAGTTGTGAACTTTCGTATTCCTGCTTTTTGTCTGCCATTCTTGCTCCTTCTTTTATTAACAAAAAAATCCCGTCCCAACTGGGGCGAGAGTCTTCATTCACGCGGTTCCACCCAGATTGATCCATTACCTGGACCATCTCTGCAGACCTTTAACGGGGTCAACCGTTTTCCTTACTCGGAATTTCCTTTGGGGATCATGCTCCCTGGTGGTTTTCCTCATGTCTGCCTTGAAGGAATTCTCAGCCTGGATTCCTTCTCTCTAAAAGGATGAACATGAGTACTCGTCCTGATCATCGCATGTATTAAGTTGGCTCGATTATACACCAAATGAGACGCTAAGATGTAAAAAACAGCGGTTGTAAAGAGGAATCAACACTTAACTTTCGGAGTTATTTGTCATCAACAAGTGTGAATCGACTCTCTAAGTTTGGAGTCTATTGGGCGACGGGGATGGTCTACCAATTGCCGATGGAAACAAATCGGAAACAATTACGCATGCGCCAATTGCATCCTTCACTTCAACCTAATACAACAAACACTTTTTCTCCATTACAATTACAATTGATTGATAGGTGGTGTTCCGGTTTATTGATAGGATCCTTATGACCAATATTAAAAGTAGTCTACCCAACCTCACGCGATTTGCCTGGTTATCTATTGCCATAGCAATTTTCACTATTGCAGTTAAAACAATTGCTTATTTCTTAACAGGTTCAGTGGGGCTGCTCTCAGATGCACTTGAGTCAATCGTCAACCTTATTGGTGCGTTAATGGCTTTGGGTATGTTAACCATCGCGATTAGACCTGCGGACAAAGAACATACTTACGGGCACACCAAGGCTGAGTATTTTTCCAGCGGGGTTGAGGGTACGCTCATCCTAATCGCAGCAATAAGCATCGTCTATGCCGCTATTGAAAGGTTGCTCAACCCACAACCTTTGGAGCAGGTAGGCCTGGGTATAGCTGTGTCGGTAGTAGCATCAATCGCCAACCTGGTGGTCTCTTTGATCCTAAAAAAAGCCGGCAAACAATATAATTCGATATCCCTGACATCTAATTCGCATCACCTGATGACAGACGTATGGACGTCAGGGGGAGTACTGGTGGGCGTTGGACTAGTGGCCTTAACAAAATGGCAGCCTCTGGATTCAATTGTGGCGATACTTGTAGCATTAAACATAGTTTCAACCGGCTTTAGAATCATCCGGAAATCAGTTCAGGGATTAATGGACGGCAGTTTGTCCAAGGAAGACCTAATCAAGATTCAAGAAGTGCTGAACCGATTCAAAACCCCTGAAGTACAGTTTCACAACCTGCGCACCCGCGAGTCAGGTTCAACAAAGTTCGTATCCTTCCATGTACTTGTCCCCGGTGTGTGGAGCGTGGCCAAGGGGCATAAGCTGGTCAGCAATGTGGAAAAAGATCTTGAAGCGACCATAACCAATGGTATTATTTTCACTCACCTGGAATCCTTGGATGATCTGCTCTCCGATGACAGGATGGTTATCCTCAAATAAGTGATAACCATCCTCTTTATCATCAATCTCTACCAAGTATATGTTATAAC
>CAZSGL010000117.1:0-6949 GCA_964606265.1 uncultured Anaerolinea sp.
GAACGCTTTCCTCCCAGTGTGGACTCGGAACCGAATATTTAAAAATAAGTGCCCCCGCCGAGATTCGAACTCGGAACCTACTGATTCGAAGTCAGGCACTCTGTCCAATTGAGCTACGGGGGCGTGCTTACCGATTATACCGCAACCCGGTTTATTTACTCACCAGCGCTTTCAAAAACGCTAACGCATTTACCGACTGCCCTGAGAGCAGGTTCTGCGCTCTAAAGAGCCTGGCTCCGGCGCGCACAAATAAAACCGCTGTACCTGCCAGCAGCAGGGCTGCCAGCCCGCTCTGCCAGAAGGGAACAGTCGTCGCCGCCAGGCGGGTCATCATACTCACGGGTGAGGTCAAAGGGAACAAGCTCAACGCCACTGAAAGCGGGCTGTCGGGTGTCTGAATTAAGGCTGTGATAAAAACAAGGGGAATGATGAGCGGAATGATCACCACGGTGGTGGTTTGCGAGGCTTCCCGCAGGTTCGGCACAAGTGCTCCCACCGCCGCCATCAGGCTGGCGTAAACCGCGTACCCTAACAGGAAGAACACAATACCCCATAACAGAACAGAAACGGGTAGTTTAAAAGCATCTCCTAACGCGAAGCGCTTTCCGGAGAAAAGCAGCATCAGGTAACCCGAACCCGACCAGACAACCGTTTGGAGTAAACCCGCCAGACCAAGTGCGATTATCTTCCCGGTCAACATTTGCAATGGAGAAACCGATGTAACCAGAATCTCCATCGTTCGGTTCTGTTTTTCGTTGGAAATACTGTTCAACATGAGGGTGGAGGAACCCAGGATTACTCCATAAAAAAGGAACGTCACAATATATGGTAGGAAGAATGTCAAAGGGTTGTCGGCGTCCCGGGTGGGCGTTTTAGCCAGGGTGACTTCGGTAACATTTGTCGGATTCTGTACTCGGTACGCCAGGTTAAGGTCTCCATCTGTCAGTGCATATGCCAATAATGCCTCTACCGGGCTGGAGTCCGCGCTTGCTGCCAGGGGATTAAAATCCGGGCGCACATAGACAACTTTTCCCGTTTCCATGAAACCTTTCTCGATGAGATAATACGCGGTGATTGTTCCACTTGTCAGCGCATTCCTCGCTGAGGCTTCATCAGAAAATTTTGTCAGCTGCATCTCATATCCGGCTGGAATTGTGGAGATTAAACCACTTTCATCCACGAATCCCTCCATCGATTCGGTGGTTTTCGGTTGGAACAATTCACCCATAATATCCGTTGGATCTGCTCCGGTCGACTTTTGAAGGGTGGAGATAACAATTAATATGATCATTCCTACCAAAGGAAGCAGGAACAGGGTGATCAGGAATGAGCGTCGTGTAACAACGCCAACGAATTCATTTTTTAAGATGAGCCAGGTTTTCAACATCGTCCTACCCCCTGCCTTTTCTAAAAGCTTCACCGAGGTGAACTTTCTTGCCGTACCGCAGCATTCCCAGTCGGAATACTCTGCCGGCTAGCCACAACGAAAAAAGAGCAAGGATGGTAAGGGAGGTTATGGAGAAAACCAATTGCCAGGTGGGGATCACTGTGAATACCGATCTCATTTGAAGAGCCAGCGGTGCGGTCAATGGGAATAGGCTTAAACCCACTGCAATGCCTCCATTAGGGTTCATCATAATAGCCGTAATAAACCAGAATGGCACCACGATCGGGAGCGTAAAGATACCCGCCACCTGTTGAGCCTCTCGCATTTCAGTCGCGGTTGCACCCACAGCTCCCATTGCTGCTGCCACCATCACAAACGCCGGAAGGAAGGTAGCTGCCAATAAAAGGATATACGACGCGGGGATTTGAGGCGGTTTTCCCATGGGGATAAAATTCGGAAGAACATTGATGGCGATCAGTGTGAAAATGATCCAGATTATCAATTGCGTCAATCCAACCGATAAATTCCCGATGATCTTGCCAGCCATCAACTGGTTGGGGGATACTGAAGTAACCAGTATTTCCATCGTGCGGTTTTCTTTTTCTTCAACCACAGCTTGCAAAAGGTAACCGCCGCTGACATTTACTGCGATCACAAATAATAGTCCAGTGACAATTGGAAGTACCAGTACTATCCAGTCGTCTATCCCGACCTCACGTTTGCCGTCTTCTGAACGTACGATCAATACTGTTCCCTCGGTGAGGCGATTAACGATTTCTTCGGACTTTCCATTTATCAAATTGAACCTGAGGTAATCTCCAAAATCGCCTTCAATATTCATGCCCGTTCTGGCAGCGGAGACCATTTTTACCTCGCCCGTAGCCATGTAATTGTCAGCGAGCACATAATATGCCTGGATTTCTTTTCGATCAAGCGCTGCTCTCGCGGCGAATTCATCTGGAAATTCTGTGATTACAATCGGCTCAAGCAGTGCATTTCCTTCTTTAGCAGGTTGAATATGGCTGTCTAATATCTTATAGGTATCCACATACCCCACTGGAGTGTCATCGTACTGTATCCAAACAGAGAAGAATGAGACCAATGCGATTGCACCAACGAATAGGGGCATGCTCAAAACGCCAAACAGAAAGCGCTTGGTTAATACATGATGTTTGTATTCCTGCAGGCATACCAGCCAAAATTTCTTCATTATTCCCGCGTTTCCTTTACGACCTCGATGAAGATTTCATCAAGAGACGGTACTGCGATTTCATATTGTTCCAATTCGATCCCTTGGTTAACAATAACCTTTAGAACCTGTTGAGAAGTGACGCCTTTCTTGAGATGCAGCAAGTAGTGGCTGTTTTGTTTAACGATCTCATCGACGCCTTCAAGTTGACCAGGGAGGTCGATCAATGGTCTAACAATAACAGATTGGCTTGCATACTTTTTGCGGATAACCTGGAGCGAGCCATATAACATCGTGCGCCCCTTATGGATCAACGCAATCCGGTCTGCCAGTTCCTCCACCTGGTGCATCTGGTGGCTGCACATCACAATGGCTGTGCCCTTGGCGCGTTCTTCGCGTAGGATATCCTTGACCATCTGTGTATTCACCGGATCCAGGGCGCTGAAAGGTTCGTCAATGATCACAAGCGATGGTTCGTGGATCAGCGTGGTGATAAGTTGCGCCTTTTGTTGCATCCCTTTGCTTAATTCTTTGACTTTCTTATTGCGCGCATCTGTCAGGTCGAACCGTTCCAAAAAACCACCCACTTTCGTGCGTGCTTCGTTTTCCTCAAGCCCTTTCAATGTAGCCAGGTACACCAGGCAGCGTTCCAAAGGGATGTCCTGGTACAATCCACGTTCCTCAGGGAGGTAACCAATGGCGTTCTTCTTAGCCTCAGACATTTCCCCGCCTAGGATGCTCACCTTGCCGGAATCCGGTTTAAAGATATCAAGGATGATGCGGATTGAGGTGGTCTTTCCTGCGCCGTTTGGGCCAAGCAAGCCAAATATCTCGCCGGATTCCACGTCAAATGACACGTCGTCTACGGCTCTGAGGTTTCCAAAATTCTTGGAGATATGATCAACAACTATTGCGGGCATGAGGAGTCCTTTCTGAAAACAACAACACCTATTATATTACGAAAAAAACCACCCCAGGGTTTTATCAGGGGTGGTCAGAAGTTAAAAACCTTGAATTATTCTTTTGTGTACGGTTCTCCATCTGCTGCCGGCATTTGACCCTTGCCAATAAACCCTGCCAGCACGATCATGGTGATCAGGTAAGGCGCCATCGCCATAAATTGCGGCGGGATGGCGGAACCCAGGATCGAGAGTTTTGACCCAAGAGCGTCAGCAAAACCGAACAATAATCCTGCTCCCATGGAACCAAGAGGCGTCCAATTACCAAAGATCATCGCCGCCAATCCGATAAAACCTTTACCAGCGGTCATGCCTTCATCAAAACGGCCAACTGAACCGAGGGTGAAGAATGCACCTGCAATGCCTGCCACAACACCGCCCAATAATACCGCCATGTAGCGTGTTTTGAAGACATTAATACCCAGTGTATCCGCAGCCTTGGGATGTTCCCCTACGGAGCGCAGACGCAATCCCCACCTGGTTGCGAACAATGCCACCTGGATGACGATCAAAAGAATGAACATCAGGTAAACAAACAGGTTGGTATTGAAGAAAATCGGTCCAAGCAGCGGAATATCCGATAATAAAGGGATGGGGATGCGGGTAAACATCGGTGGAGAATTTAAGGCTTGATTCTCTTGCAGGAATTTCTGTGACACAAACGCGGTAAATCCAGCCGAAAAAATATTGATCACCGTTCCTGAGATGACCTGGTTGATCCGGTATTTGATTGAAAGAACTCCATGCAGCAGCGCTAGAAGTACTCCTGAGAGAATTGCCCCCACTAAACCCAGCCATGCATTGTGGGTTAAGCTCCCAACTAATGCCCCTACCATCGATGCCATTAACATCATACCTTCAATGGCGATATTCACAACGCCAGAACGTTCGCAGAGCACACCAGAAAATGCTCCCAGTGTGATGGGGACCGATAGAAGGACTGCGCTGGAGAGCATCCCCGCCAGGTTGACAGATTTGCCGGATGCCTGCCAGGTGAGGAAGGCAAAGATTAGGAACATCCCGGCAAGTCCAACCATCCCGTTGGTGACTTTTCCAAAACCTCGGATCAATTGGTAGACACCAATTGCCAGGGTGAGCCCGGCGATAATTATCAATGTGATTTGTGTCGGCACTACCCAGTTGCCTAAAACACCTTGTGTGATTCCACCAGGCGTCATCACAAATGTTGTTTTTGTTTCTGCGGGCATGCCCCTTGTAAAGACCAGCAGGATGATGCCTGCGATCAGGATCTCAACGATTCCCATTACCAATTTACGGGTGGGGGAAACCTCGTAGATTCGGTGGTGCTGAATGGCTTGCGATGAAGTAGCCATTATTTACCTCCTCCCCAACCACTAACAAACACAGTAGTTTCTTCCAATTTTGGCTGACGCAAGCGGTAGATTGCGCGAATGATTGCGGGCGCGGCAACAAACATCAGGATGACCGCCTGGATTACGTCAATAATGTCGATTGGTATTCGAGAAACCACCATCATTCGGGTGGCACCGTTTCGCAGCGTTCCAAAGAGGATGGAGGTGAGCACCACACCCAGGGGGTGGTTATTCCCGATCAAGGCTAGCGCGATACTGTCATAACCGTATCCGGAGGAAAGCCCCAAAGCCATGCTTCGGTTGATCGCCAGGATCTGCACACCTCCAGCCATACCTGCGAGCGCGCCTGATAATGCCATTCCAATAACCGTTGTTTTCAAGACGCTTAATCCAGCATACTTGGCTGCCCTCGGGTTTGTTCCTACAGTTCGCATGGTCAATCCCCAGGTCGTCTTAAATAAAAGCCACCACACGAACCATGCAACTAAAAGGGCAATAAAGAATCCTAAATGGAAGCGGATTGGCGTTTGGAAAAATTGCGGTATCCTTGCACTTTCCTGGATCATCGGGCTGATCGGCATACCGCCGGATCCTGGTCGGGTCATCGGACCGGAAAGCAGCCATTCCGTTAATCGGAATGCAATCCAGTTCATCATGATTGTATTGATTACTTCATGTCCTCCGGTGGTCGCTTTCAGGAGGCCCGGGATAAACCCCCAGATGGCACCTCCTAAAGCCCCTGCAAGTAGTGCCAGTGGCATATGGATGAATGCGGGTAAGCCAGTGATGCTGTAGCCTACAAATGTGGCAAATGCGGCGCCAATGAATAACTGTCCCTCTACACCAATGTTGAAAAGTCCAGCCCGAAAACCAAGGGCAACTGCTAAGCCTGTAAAGATATACGGGGTAGCCTGGACGAGTGATTCCAGGAACGGGTTCAAGGCTTCACGAATCCCCTTGGGATCGCCGACTTTGAGCGCGTTAACGATTCGCGCTGGATCACCAATGGATCCTGTGAAAAGGGCTTTGTAAGCCACCCATATCTCGACAAATGATTGCTTAAATCCGCCGAAAAAGGATTCCCTGAATGCAGCATACACGGTTTCACTGGTTGCAGCGATCATGATCGCTCCAATGATCAATCCGGTGAGGATCGCCAGGGCAGGAATGGCAATCACGCTCCAAATCGAACGCTTATGCCCCTCAAGTTTGCCATCGTTTTCGTGGTTCAGTTCCTGGATCAGTACCTTGCCAGCATCCGTTTTAGTTTTGTTTTTTTGAGTCAATGGAGCACCTCTCTAGAAAGTGGTTTCCACAATTCTTTTACCTTCTGATTTGATTGGTTCTTCCGGAACGATCCCGGCCATCAGTAAACCAATGTGTTCTTTGGTCGCCACATCGCCATCTACCACTGCAATGACTTTCCCCCGGAACATAACTGCGATCCGATCAGAAAGTTCCAGGATCTCATCCAACTCTGGAGAGACGAGCAATACCGCGCAGCCGTCATCGCGTTTTTGAACGATACGTTTATGGATGTATTCAATCGAACCGACATCCAGTCCGCGTGTTGGTTGTGACGCTACAAGTAATTGGATAGGGCGTGAAAGCTCGCGGGCGATGATCACCTTCTGCTGGTTTCCACCTGAAAGGGTTCCGACCGGGGTAAGGGAACTTGGAGTTCGAATATCAAAATCTTTAATTAGTTTATTGGAGTTCTCAAGGATGGTTTTATACTGCAGAATAACCCCTTTGGAAAAAGGTTCCTTGTGATAGGTGCATAAAACAAGGTTTTCAGCCACAGGGAACGGCAGCACCAGTCCATCAGCCTGGCGGTCTTCTGGTACATGTGCACTCCCCATTTCAGTGATCTGCCTTGGAGAAGATTTGGTAATATCCTCACCAAGCAGGGTGATTTTTCCTTTGGATATTTTTTTAAGTCCTGTGATCGCCTCAACCAATTCAGTCTGACCATTTCCTTGAACACCGGCAACGCCCAGTATCTCGCCAGCCCTTACTTCCAAAGAGATATGGTCCACACAAACATCCTGCATGTTATCTGCCACAACCAGGTCTTCAA
>CAZSGL010000118.1:0-6942 GCA_964606265.1 uncultured Anaerolinea sp.
GTTTCAATAACACCATGAAGGCATACAGGGCGCGCTTGCCGGCAAACAGCACCAGCAGCATCACCGGGGTGAAGTAATGCGTGACGAAAATGAGGTACAGGATTACCAGGTAAACGAGGGCGATCACCGCCATGTTCACATAGCGCGCCGCTTTCTCCCCGATCACTACAGGCAGCGTGCCTACCTTCTTCAATTTGTCCTCAGTGGATTTGTCGATGTGTTTGCCCAGGTTGATGCTTACCACGCTCAGCCCGAACGGCACGCCCGCCAGCGCTACCTGCCACACTGCCGGCGTGAAGTCCTTCGCCAACACAAGGTAAACACCTGCCACCAGGATCGGTCCCCAGATGAGGAAAATGGAGATCTCCCCCAGAGCGATGTGCTTGAGCGGCCAGGTGTAAAACAGGAGAATGACAATGCCAAATGCAAACAACCCAATCACCCATGGTGCAAAATTGGTGTAGAAGAGTGCGTATACCCCGGCGCACATCGCCAAAAAGCCGCTCACCGTGAACCAGGTAAGCTGCTGCTTCTTCGTCCAAAATTCCTGCACCAGCGGGTGCACCCCGTACTGTGTGCGGAAGTAATTGTCGCTGTCGATGCCGCGCGAGAAATCCGTGTAGTCATTCAGCAGGTTATTCGTGCCATGCGCGATGAACAAGCCGAAGGTCACGATCAAAAATGGCAGCACGGCGAAGAAACCGTCGCGGATCGCCAGCAGCCCGCCGATCACGCACGAATAGAAGGTCACGATGGTTACACCTGAACGCGTGGCGATCAACCACTTGGAGAGTGCGTCCAGCTTCTCCCATTCCTCCCTGGATTCCATTTTTACCAATCCTGAAAGCGCCCTTTTCCACATCCCCGGGTTTATAGCCATAAGTACATCTCCCTCCAGATAATGACGATCCGAAATGAAACGATTAACTCATTTTAGCAAATTTCAAAGAAAATACATCCAGTGGATTGTCTTCTTGCCCACCTCGATCAATCACGCGCACTTGGGATCGAAAGCAGGAGCTCCTGGGGAGAGATGGTTTTAGCCGGTATGCGGATGCGTGTGGCAAAATAGAAGTTTAGTCCAGCGATGACCGTGCCCGCCAGGAACACCGACTGGTAGCCGAACAAACTCCACGCCACTCCACCCAGCAGGGCAATAATGATCGAAAAGAAGTGGTCAATCGTCAGCGAAGCGGATAATGCTGGCTGTATGTCGGAAGCCTGCAGGGCGATCTTCTTAATATAGGTGGAGCGCGCCATCCCTACAGAAATCAGCACCTGGTCGATCAGGTAACAGCCGCAAACGATGAGGAATGCCGTTTTTTCCGAAAAAAGGCTGCCGGATAAGCCGTAACCCAGGCATACCACCACAAAGATCAGCGCTTCGGTCATCAGGATCTTGCGCTCGCCAAATTTGTCTATCGCGCGTCCCAGGAAAGGTTGGAAGATTATGCCGAACACTCCACCGATCGTTATCAGTGTAGCAAGAGTCTGCGTGGGTTTATTGAAAATGGTCACGATCACCCACGGCGCAAAGGTGATGAAAAGCTGCTTGCGTGATCCAAATAAAACCGCCAACAGGTAGTAAAGCCCGTATTCCTTACGCAGTTTTAGACCAGATCGTATGGGTACATCAGTTTGCTTTCGCATCGCTAACAACAGGACCGCAGCAACAGCCACAACCACTGCGGCAATGATGAAGGAAGTCGAGTAAGTGAAGTTGAGGTACTTGAATCCCAAAAATACCAGCCCACTGCCAACGATCATCGCCATATTACGTACCGCATTCAATTGCCCCAGGCGCGTTCCGGTGCGCCCGTCCGCCGCCAGTTC
The DNA here is from genome assembly GCA_964606265.1 of uncultured Anaerolinea sp. GTDB lineage: Bacteria > Chloroflexota > Anaerolineae > Anaerolineales > Anaerolineaceae > UBA6107. The sequence goes on from CAZSGL010000118.1 coordinate 1,834, forward strand.
CATACCCATGGTTGTGGAAACCGGTAGGAACAGGTGCATCCCCATGCTGTACAGGAACAGGAAACCAGTGATTACCGCATAACTAGTAGAGATTGTACCCATAAGCAGCACACCGGCGGCATACATCACCAGCGCCAAAATACCCATCTTGCGGCTGCCGAGGAACCACACCATAGCTGCCACAAACATCACCAAAAAACCCGGTCCTTCCCGTGGGATTTCCAGGAAGGAGCGTTGAAATCCTGTTAACGTATAGGTATCATTGAGAAAATTGTTCAGTGTCGATTCCACCAGGCTGCCACCCAGCCCTACACCGAACGAAACCGCGAAGAATAACGCCAGCTCACGCCGCATGCCTTTGACGCGTTGAATGAAAGGTTTGATCATGCCTCAATGCTCGATTCTATTCTGGTTTTGTTAGTGAGTCTTGCGTTGGCGGTCCTGTTCGATGAGGATCTTGAACCCCTCGATAGCCGTTTTGATGACGCTGTCTGCGTCAAATTCCTGCATGTGTTTGCCTGCATCCTCTTCAGCAGTTTCCGCCAGGTCGGATTCGTTGATCACCAGCATCACCCCGCCAGCCCGCTTGCGGTAGATCGAGGATAGGATGAACAGGGCGGAGGATTCCATTTCCGAGCACATTGCGCCGCCAGCCACCCAGGCGTTCCAACGTTCTTCCAGGTGCCCCGCCATCGGCATGCGCGTGCGCTCTACTTCGCCATAGAAGGAGTCTTTGGATTGCGACACACCGCAGTGATGCCGTAATCCCAGTTTTAGAGCACCCGCCCGCAGTGCGTTAACCACATCCACATCCGCCACCGCCGGGTATTCCAACGGCAGGTAATGGCTCGTCGTTCCTTCATCGCGGATCGAGGCGGTCACCACCACCACATCTCCCATGTGCACATTGGGCTGCATCGAGCCGGAGGAGCCCACTCGCACCAGTGTATCCGCGCCCACATCGATCAATTCCTCCACCGCGATCGCCGCGGAAGGGCAGCCGATGCCCGTGGAAACCACCGATACCTTCTCGCCCAACAGACTTCCGCTCCAGGTTACATACTCGCGATTCTGTGCTACAAAATGGGGATTGTCAAAGTATTTTGCGATCTTTTCACAGCGTGCCGGATCACCCGGTAAGAGTACATAACGCCCGACATCGCCTTCTTTTATATGAAGATGAAACGCCAAACCTTCTTCATTGCGCATGATCTGCCTCTTATTTCAGAAATGGAACTAAATTATAGCGCATCCCACCAATCCTGAATGCTCCGGGAGAATACCAAAAGAGGGTCCCGGGAGACCCTCTTATTATTTTTTCTACCAATAATTAGACTGGACAGCTCACAGAGTATCCAGAAATTCATTCACAATTTTGTCGAAAAGTTGCGGGTGTTCCATGTTCGGCAGATGGGCGGCATCCTCGATCACCACTTTGCGGGCTGACTTGATATTCGTTTCCATGTAGTCCGCCGCTGCCAGTATATAAGGGGTGTCATTCGCTCCAACCACCACCAACACCGGGCACGCAATCTCAGGCAAGCGTTCTGCTGCCAGTTGTTTAAGGTTAGGTTTACGCTTACCCAGGTTCAGAGCTTCGTATCCCAGGGCAATTCGGTTCATCTCGGATAATAATTTGCGCGCTTTCTGATTCACCTGTTGCGGTGTTCGCCCGGTGCCATCAAACCAGATCTGCGTTTCGATCTCGTTCGCCAGATCAAGGTTCCCCTCCTTGATCGCTTTTTCAACATCGGCAAACTTATCGGTTTCAGGAACGTCCAGATCCAATCCGGACGGAGCGGATCCGACCATAATCAGGGCTTTCACCAGCGCAGGATGCGTCAGGGTGAAATCCATGGCGATTCCGCCTCCCATGGAACAGCCCATTATGGTCATCGGTTCTCGAATATGCAGAGTCTCTAAAAGCACTTCAAGATCTGCCATATGGGTGAAGTCACCTTCCACTGGTTCACTCTTACCGTAACCCCGCATGTCGTAGCGCATCACGCGATATTTTTTAGCGAACGCCGCGAATTCGTTATCCCACTGACGATGATCTGCCACACCTGCATGGATCATCACGAAGGGAGTTCCGCTTCCGCCAATTTCACTGAAGAGATTGGCATTGTCTGCCGCAACAAATCCGGTAAAGGAGTCTATTTTCATCTTTTCTCCAGTATTGGTTCTAATCGTCCTCAGCGTATTGAATTAGGGCGTGGATAGCGGTCAATTTACACGAAGCGTTCCACGTGGATCTGCCCAGGCTGAGTTTTCGTGTGTTCCACAAAGCCTTCGGCATTCAGCGCTTCCAGCATGGCATTGACCATACCGGAGACGCCGCACAGAAATACATGCGTATTCTCAGGAGTAGGCTTGAAACCCCACGCATCCTTTACTGCGCCGGATTTCCAGATCTCCTGTACCCAACCTGTCTTCCCGGTCCAGGGGACGGGCTCTTCACCCGGCTTGTCGATGGTGGTGATGTACTTAAAGTTTGTGCAGAGGTACTGCATCGTCTGCAGTTCAGAACGGTAACCAAGGTCCCAGGAGTGGTAGGCGCCGTGCAGCACCGCGAACATGCGCGGGCTGCCGCACTGCAATTCCGAAGAAAGCATACTGATGTAGGGCGCCAGTCCCGTCCCGGTGGCCACCATGGCGATGTTCTTGTCCTTTGGCACCTGGTCGAGCGTGAAAATGCCGCTGGTCTTGGGTCCAAGCCAGATGGGATCGCCAACCTTCAGTGCAAATAACCTCGGGGTTAACGCGCCATTGGATAGCATACTGATATAGAATTCCATGTATTCCCGTGTACGCGAGGACGAGGTGATGGAATAGGACCGGCGGATGAGCTTATCCGGATCACTGGGGGTGATTTCGGGTGTTGACCACTGTGAGCGCGGTGCTGACCCAGGCAGTCCTAAAACCGCGAATTGTCCGGGTGTGAAATCCGGCATTTGCCATCCATTGGCTGCCACCCTTAATGTCATCACGCGTGATGACAATTCAACTTTTGAGGTAACCACCGCATTTAAATTTAAATCTGCCATATTCTCTCCCTTAAGAAAGTGATTGAAAAGACTAATTATTGCATCTGGATATATTATATGTTAAATGTCAAATTATTAAGTTGTCGAAATGCTTGATTTCCTTCGTATTGCTCAACGGTTTGAATATAGATACCTGCATGGTCAACCGGTACCGCGGTCTTACTTGACGTTTCCCCCCACATGGGGTATATTTTCATCCGCTTTACATTATCCGCCCTCGTAGCGCAATTGGACAGAGCGTTTGCTTGCGGAGCAAAAGGTTCCGAGTTCGAATCCCGGCGGGGGCACAATGATGAGCGGTCAATTGTCCGCTCATTTTTTATCCGGTTAACCATTAAATATTTCGAGAAAAAATGAAAACAAAACCTCAAATCCTGCTTACCAATGATGACGGCATCTCCTCCCCCGGCTTGTGGGCGGTTGCCAGAACCCTTTCTGCACTAGGCTTCGTTACCGTGGCAGCCCCGCGTGAACAACACTCCGGCGCCGGGCGCAGCGTACCGCCCTGGTCTGACGGGGAAGTAAAACCCACCCTCCTGCAGATCGGCGATGAGGAATGGACCTGTTACGCCATGGGCGGTACCCCGGCACAATCCGTGCAAATGGGTATCTTCCACGTCCTCAAACAAAAACCTGACCTGGTGGTATCCGGCATTAACTACGGAGAGAACCCCGCCACGGATATAACCCTCTCGGGTACTGTTGGGGCAGCGCTTGAAGCAGCCTCCGCCGGTATCCCTGCCCTGGCTATCTCTTTACAATTGGAAAACGAAGATTACCTCGGTCACTCAAAAGAAACGGATTTCTCCGCCGCTGCTTTTTTTGCCGCCAAATTCGCCCGTGTCCTCCTGGAAAAGAAAATGCCAGAGGATGTTAAAGCCTTGAATGTGAATGTGCCGGCGCGCGCCACCATCGACACTCCCTGGCGTATCACCCGCCTCGGTTCACACGGATACTTTGTGCCCTACCTCAAGCAGCCTGAAGTACCCGGCGCGCTTGCCAAAATAGATGCGAGACCGTCACCCCACGCTGAAGACCTGGCTGATGCCAGCACAGACGTGCATGCCCTCAATGTCGCGCACATCGTCTCGGTCACCCCGCTCAGTCTTGACCTGACCTCCAGGGTGAATCTTGCGGATCTGCAAAAACTTATCTCCTTTTGACCCAGGCTTTCAAAGAAACTAAAGCTGTCAACCATTATCTGTTGAATATCAAAAAACAAATCGCGTTCCAGAACTCTGGCGAGTTGCTGAAACGCGATATTTTTTTGATTGATTCCCTGTTACTTTAAGAGTTTTGCCTCGTCATTTAGGGTTTTATCTTCAGGTGTCATCGGAACAAAATCCAACCCATGGGGCAAAGATTTACCTTCCAGGTCAACATGGATGAAGGTGATAAATCCCCGCACAGCCAATTTACCCAGAACATGCACCTCGATTAAGCTGACAATTTTCGTGTCTCCTGTCAACACCACCCGGCTTGTAAAGACCGGCAACTCTCCCTTGCGGATAGGCGCAGAAAAGGTCATGCCGTGAATTTTCAGGCAGACGATGTTCTCGGGTTTCGTCATTGAAGCTGCCGCGATAAAACCGCTTTCTACAAACCATTCCGCTGTGCGGCCTGCGTACAAGGTTCCATGATGGTTAAGATCTTCACCTTTAACTAGGTGCACACTGGTAAATATTGGGAATTCCATTGATCACCTTTCGATTTGTTGAATTTTAATCATTTTAAGCCGTTTTCATGAGCAGGTTAACCTTAAGGTACTTCAATTAACAGACCTTACAAACCTGGATGAACAAGAAAGAACCCTATTACAACCCGGTTCGATATTTGGTTTTTGCCTCTACCACGCCCGCAAGTACTGCGGCGGTACAGGTGGGGTAACGCCCAATTCCCTGGCTGCCCGCTGAGGCCAGTGTGGGTCACGCAGCAACTCGCGTCCCAAAAGCACCACATCCGCCTGTCCACCGCGGATGATCTCATCGGCGTGCTTCGCTTCGGTGATTAGCCCAACCGCTGCCGTGGCGATGTCAGCCTGGTTGCGCACAGCCTCTGAGAT